>DATHGO010000161.1:0-5945 GCA_035317585.1 Gemmatimonadaceae bacterium
CGGTCGCTTCCAGACGAAACTCCGCCGGGCGCGTAGATCTGTCCCGGCTGCACGGTCAGGAGGGTCGTTCCCAGCGCGGAGATTCTCGCGTTGACCGATTCCTGAGCGCCGCGTCCAAGCGCGACCACGGCGATCACGGCCCCCACGCCGATCACGACGCCGAGCATCGTCAGAAACGAGCGAAGCTTGTTCGCCCTGAGCGCCCCAAGCGCTACGCCAATCGTTTCTCCGAGCAGCATGGTACTACCTCCTTAATTGCCAGGCGGCCGTCCACCGCCGCCGCCACCACCACCGCGAGCTCCACCAGCTGCACCCGCTCCGCCCGCGGCGCCCGCCGCTGGCGTCGTCGTCTGGAGTCCGCCACCCGCGCCGGCTCTCACGCGAGCCTGAAGTTGGTCGCGCTGTGCCTGCAGCACTGCGGGTCCGAGCAGGGCGACCTGCTCGCCTTGCTGAGCGCCGCTCATGATCTCGCTGTAATCAAAATCGCTGACTCCAAGGCGCACTACGCGCGGCGAGTACTTGTCGCCCTGTTTCACGAACACGAACATGGCGCCACCGGTCCGGCTGGTTCCTGCCGCCCCCGCCCCCGCCCCACCGCCTGCCGCGCCGCCACCGCCGGCGAAACCACCGGCGGCGCCACCGCCACCACCGCCGCGGCGGGCGGTCGACGACGCGGTTCCCGGCGCCCCACCCTGGGCCCCGAGCGCGCCAGGTGTCGAGCTCGCCGCACCGAACCTGCGGCGACGTGTAGTGTCCCCCGAAGATGGCGTCGACGACGCCGTCCCGCCCCCTCCGAACCCGCGCGCCGCGCGCGCCGCCGCTTGGGCCGCCTTCAACGAGTCGGGACTGACTCCCAGAACCGGAGCGACTGTTGCCGCGTCGCGCGCATTCCGTATCGCGTCACTCGGCACCGCCAGAACATTGTCTTTCCGCAGGATGTCCATCACCACCTGCCCGTTCATCCCGGGCATGAGCGCGCCGTCAGAGTTGTCGAGACTCACGAGGACCGGGAACATGGTGACGCTCGATTGCACGACCGCCTCCGGCTGGACTTGTTCCACGATACCAACGAATCTCCGATTAGGGAACGCGTCCACGGTCACAGTGGCAGTCTGACCCGCCTTCACGTTGCCGATGTCCGTTTCGTTCACGAACGCGCGCATCCTGACCTTGCTGAGGTCGGCCATGTCGAGAATCGTCGTACCGCCGCTCGCCGCGGTCGAGGCTGATGTGATGACCGTTCCCACCGACACCGGCCGTAAAATGACCGTACCGTTCGTCGGCGCCGTAATCGTGGCATCCTCTAATTGGAGTTTCGCGGTCGAGAGATTCGTCCGCGCTTTGATGACGTCGGCATCCGCGTTCGCGAATGCGAGCGTCGCCGCCTCCATCTCCGTCGCCGTGATGATAGCCTGCTTGTACAGTTCCGCCGACCGGTTGCGTCCCGACAGCGCCACAGCTCTCGCTACCGTCGCTGAGGAAAGATCGGCAGCCGCTTGGGTGTACGCGTTCTGCACGGTGCGCGGATCGATCTGAACCAGCAGATCGCCGACTTTTACTTTTGATCCGACGTCGACGGGCATCTTGATGATCGTGCCCGATGCTTTCGACTTGACTTCGACGATGTCGATCGGTTCCACAGTGCCGTTCGCCTGCGCGCTCAGCACGATGCTGCGCCGCTCGACCGGCGCAGTCTCGATGACCAGTGCGGGATCCGTGCTCTTCTTGCACGCCGCGAGCGCCACGACGAGCGCAATCGCAATCCTCCTCGATCGCTGAACGCCGGGGGCGTGTCGGCGCGCCAACGATTTTTCTCTCTCTGTCATTTGCTTGGTGGGAGTTTCCATAATGTTCACTGCAGGTCCCGCCCGATGAGCGCCTCGAGCTGCGCCCGCGCGATCCGGTAATCGTACCGCGCCTGAATCAATGCCTGTTCCGCGGTTGCCAATGCCGCCTGTGACGTAATGAGGTCGAGCAGCACCGAAGCACCGATGTTATAACGCTGCTGCTGCACCCGAACATCCTCCTCCGCCGCTGCAACCGACGCGACCTGGATCGCCACCCGCTGCGACGCGCCGCGTATCGCGCCAATGTTTTGCGTCAGCAGCTGAACGGCCGCGAGCTGCGCATCCCGGAAGGACGCCTGCGCGTTGACCTCGGCGACCTTCGCGCGCACGACTCCTTCCTCGCGCACGAAATTGTTGAACACCGGGTAGGAAAGCGAGAAGGCGAGTCGACCGCTATAGCTGAAGGGATCGCTCCCGAATCCGAAACGCGGATCGGTTCCACTGCCGCTGCGCGAATAGCTCGCGCTCAACGATGGGAGATACGTAGCCTTGGATGCCTTTCGCGATTCCTCCGCCACATCGACATTGGCTTGCGCCTGCTGCACCGCCGGTCCAGTTAGTGCCAGCACCGCCAGCTGCGAGCTGTCCGGCAGCGCCGACATGTTCTCCTGCACGGAAGCGGGATCCGCCGTAACCGGCACCGGCGATCCGACTAGTCTGGTGAGCGCCGCGTCCGCCGCTTCCTTGTTGCTCGCCGCCGTGATCAGCGCGAGCTGCGCGTTACCCACCTGGATCACGCCGCGCAATGAATCCGACCTGGTTGCTGCTCCGGCCCGCACCCTCGCGACCGAAGACTTGAACTGTTCGGCCGCCTCCGCCATCTGCAGCACCGCGGCATCCTGGCTCTCGATGGCGGCCAGGACCGCGTAATACTGCTGCTTCACACCGAGAGCCACGTTGTACTTGACCGCTATGCGATTTGCCTCCGCGGCCGCGATCTGATAGTTCGACGTGCGGAGGTCGTAGAGCCGCTGGCCTCCGTCGAAGAGCGTCATGTTGAGCGTGAGGCCGGTGCTGTTGGTCGGCTTCTGGGCGGCCGTGACCTGCTCCCCGTTCTGATTCAGTCGCGTCAGATTGCCACCCAATTGCGCAACGTGTCCGGCGCTGAGCGTGACGTTCGGCAAGATCGCCCCGACCGCGGAAACGCGCGCCGCCTTGCTCGTTCTCTCGGTTCCCTCGGCCGCGATTGCATCGGGGGAGTTCTGCTGGGCCATCCGCAGGGCTTCGTCCAGCGAGATCTTTCGCGCGCTGTCGGGCGCTCGGGCGAGCCCGGGCTGCAAGCCGGGCTTGAGTACCTGGGCGCCCAGTGTGGGAACTGCCAGGAATACCAGCGTAATGGCCGAGAGTAGCCTCATCGGCGTCTTTGGATTGAACGACATATGCGGAGCACGGGACCGGTTTGAAAACGAAAGGGTCGCACCGCATGCGACCTTTCAATAAGTACGCCCGAACGGGCCGAACTGCTGAACTTCGCCCGCTAAGATCGCTGGGCGTTCTACCGGGTGACCGTCGACAGCATCCTGTGCCTGAGCGCCGCGAGGCGGCGCCGTACCGATCCGTCCATAACCGTATCGCCCACCTTGACGATCACTCCACCCAGGATCGCCGGGTTGAGCGAGATGTGCGGTACCACGCGCTTGCCGAACAACCGCCCCAGCTGCCGGGACAACGCATCCCGCTCCGGCTCGGCCAGCTCGCGCGCGACCGTGACGTTGACGTGCACCCGGTCCTCCGACTCGTCGATAAGCATCCTGTACTCCGACGCGATCTCCGGAATCAGCATCTGCCGGCGCTTCATGATCACCGTCTCGAGGAACCGCAGAAAGAGCTTCGGAGCCCGGCGGCCCAGCGCCTTCTCCAGAATCTGAATCTTGCGCGCCGATGACAACTTGGGCGACTCGAGGAAAGTCCGTAGGGTGTGATCCTCGCGCATCCCCACCGAGATTGCATCGATGAGAGCGCCCCACTCCTCCTGCTCGCCGTCTTTTCGGGCGAGCGTCAGAAGTGCCTCGGCGTAGTTGCGGCCGATCCTCTCGTCGTTCATCCGCGCTTGGTCTCGGTCACGGGAATCGAAGCGAGAAAGCTTTCGACGATCTTGCGGTTCGACTGATCGTCGAGATTCTTCTCGATCACCTTGCTCGCTCCCGCGATGGCCAGCTCGATCGCTTCGCGGCGCAGCTCGGCGATCGCTCGCTCCTTCTCCTGCTCGATCTCGCGGCGCGCTCTTTCGAGCAGCTGCTGTTGCTGTTGATGCGTTTCCTCGAGCATCGTAGCACGAAGTTTCTCGCCGACCTGACGTCCTTCGACGATGATCTTCTGCGCTTCCAACCGCGCCGTCTCGATCTGGCGCAGCTGCTCGGCCAGCGCGCGCGCAGCTTCCTCGCGGTCACGCTTCGCTCCCTCGATCGCTTCCTCGAGCGCTTTTTCGCGCGCCTCGACCGCGGCGGTGATCTTCGGGAAGACGAGCTTGCCGAGAATGGCGAAGAGAATCAGGAAGACGACGAACGTCCAGAACATGAGCCCGCCGTTCGGCGTGAGAAGATCGCCTGACTGCGCTGATTCTTCCGGTGCCACGGTTGCTTGCTGCAGGAGTGCGAAGATGAAAGTCGGCATGGTTGCGTTCGAGATTAGGCGGATCGAATCCGCCAGTGTTTACGTTGCTTGAATGTTTCGGGCTGGTTTCGCGGCGGCGAGTGTCACCGCCGCGAACCACACCCCTTACTTCCTTAGAACTTGAACTTGCCCTGAATCAGGAACGAGATGACGATCGCGAACAGCGCGATTCCTTCGATGAGCGCCGCGAAGATAATCGCGCCCGTCTGAATGCGTCCGGCCATCTCCGGCTGACGCGCCATTCCATCCATTGCCTGCCCGGCAAGGCGCCCGATACCGATGCCCGCGCCGATTGTGGTGAGTCCAGCGCCAATGCCGGCGCCGAGCATTGCCCACGCACCTGAGTACGGGCCGTTGAAAACACCCGGCGCAGATGCCACCTGCGTTGCTGCCTGCAACAGCGGATAGATCGAAACCATTTGAGAATCCCCGTCTTGCGTCGTGATATGTCATGCTCGCGACCTTCCGGTCGCAGTCCGTCAACGGGACCTTGCAAAAAAGTCCCAACGGACTTCTCCGGCCCGCTCGGCCGGATACCTACGCGAAGTTGAGCACGCTCCGCGTCAGTGCGCACCCTCGCGAATCAATCCAATGAACACACTGGAGAGAAGCATAAAGATGAACGCCTGCAGAAATGCGACGAACAATTCCAGGAACGAGATGCCGATGGCCATCGCGATCGGCACCGGTACAAGTATCCAGGTGGCAAAAGTGAAGATGAGGCTGATGAGCGCCAGCAGCACGACGTGACCCGAGACCATGTTGGCGAAGAGTCGTATCGCCAACGCGAACGGCTTCGTGAGTTTTCCGATGATCTCGATCGGCGTCAGTATGACCGTGATCGGAAGCTTCATCGCCAGCGACATGTCGTGCGGCCAGAAGACGATAGTGTTGATGTAGCCCCAGCCCTGCGCCTTCATCCCCGCAAGCTCGATCACGACGAATGTGATGATCGCGAGCGTCGCCGTGACGGAGATGTTTCCGGTCGCGGTCGCGCCGTAGGGAACGAGCCCCAGCAGATTCGCGAACAGAATGAAGAAGAAGAGCGTCAACAGGAACGGCACGTAGCCGTTCCCGTGAGGGCCGACGTTGGGAAGAATGACTTCGTTGCGCAGATACAGCACCAGCGCCTCCAGCCCATTCCCAAATCCACTCGGCGCTCTTCCTTCGCGCGTTCTGCGATTGTGTGCACGGAGCGCGAGGAGAGTGGTGACGATGCAAAGAAGCGCCGCGATCCAGAGCATCACCACGTGCCTGGTGGGCGAAATATCGAGGGCGAACCGGCCGATGTGGATCGGATTCCAGCGCGGCAGCTCGTACTCGCACACGAAGCCCGTATGAAAGCACGGGTAGTCGAGCGTGTGCGAATCCGTGATGTGCGGCGTGATGAAGTCTTTTTGGTCAGCGATCATATTCGAGCAGCAGTGGTTCGGCCATCATCGTCATGAAGAAAAAGGTCACCAGACTCACCAGCGCCGCCTCGAG
>DATHGO010000162.1:0-3432 GCA_035317585.1 Gemmatimonadaceae bacterium
CCGTTCCGACACCGACGAACAAAGAAAGTTCGGCACGAATGAAGGTGCTAAAATCCCTCACGCTTTTTCCATCACGGTGCGCGGACACGAGCGCGATCATATCCACTGCCCTGGAGTCATGCAATCGGCGATGGATGATCGTCGGAACCTACTCGTCGAACTTCATCGCCTCAACAATGGTGCTCTGGTGGTCGCGGCGGGCGGGCATGAAGCAGCGCGAAGCACAAACGGAGACGTCGGTGGCAGCGCACTGATAGTAGAAGACTTCAGCTTTCATTCGTTAGGCTGCGTCGGACTGGAGCGAATTCGTTGCGAATCTTACTAACGATTGCGTTGATTCGCTCTGCGGGCACGTCGATATCTTGCAATAAAGCTTCCGCCAGCGCGGCGGCGGATTCGGCTTCGTCGTAACGGATGATGGCCGCGCCAGCCTGCATGAATGCTTCCGATTGATTGATGTATTCGGCGCGGGTGATGATCCTCACCAGTGGCGCCACTTCGCGCGCCGCCTGGATGATACGCAGGCTGGTATCGGCGTGCGGCACCGTGACGATGAGGTAAGCCGCGGCATCGAGCCGCGCGGCGCGCAAGATCTCCGGTCGCCTGGCGTCGCCGAAGAGCGCTTGTTTGCCGCGCTGCTGGAGTTCAAGGACAACGTCGACGTTCGTTTCGAGGATGACGGGATTGATCTCGAACTCTGCGAGCAAACGCGTGACGGTCTGACCGACCGGGCCGTAGCCCACGACGATCGCGCCGGGATCTTCCTGCCTACGTCTCTCCACGATGACGTTCGCACGCGCGCCAAGTTTTTCGCTGCGTGTCGCAACCCAAGGTAATTTCGAAAGCCGCGGTTCCAGAGCGAGCACCCAGCGGAATATGAGAGGATTCAGGCTGATGGAGAGAATTGCGGCGCCGACTACCACGTTGTGCCCGCTGTCCGGCATGAGGCCGAGGGATGTCGCCATCCCGGCGACGATGAACGAGAACTCGCCTATCTGCCCGAGCCCGGCCGCGAGCGTGAGCGCTGTTTTCACCGCATGCCCGCTGACGATCACGATGAGGAACGCGAGTAAAGGCGTAACTACAAGAATGATGCCGAGCACCCCGATTAGCAGAACGGGCGCCGCAATTGCCGCGCGCCAATTGAACAACATCCCGACCGAGACGAAGAAGAGCACGGTAAAGACATTGCGCATTGGCAGAATATCAGCGCCGGCCTGATCGCTCACCTTCGATTGGCCCACCACCATGCCGCCGAGAAACGCTCCCAGGGCCATCGAAGCGCCGAACGCAACGTACGAAACCGTCGCCACGCAAATCGCCATCACCAAGATGGCGAGCGTAAACAGCTCACCTGAGCGCAGTCTCGCGACGCGCAAGAGGAGCCAGGGAACAAAACGGGCGCCGGCCAGCATCATGATTGCGACTAGCAACGCGAGTTTCCCTGCCGCGACGACAACCGTGTGGCCGATGTTTGGTGCACTCCCTGCGGCAGCCACAGCGGGCACCAGCACCAGCACCAGCACTGCGACGATGTCCTGCACTACGAGCCAACCGATCGCGATGTGTCCCTCGGCAGTCTCAACGATCCCATGATCGAGTAACGCGCGCAGCATAACGACTGTGCTCGCGACCGAGACCGCGATGCCGAGAATCAGACCGCTCCGCCAGCTCCACCCGATCGCTACCGCAAGCCCCATACAGGCGAGAGTCGCGGCCGTGCTTTGCGCCAGCGCGCCGGGAATCGCGAGCGAGCGCACCGCGAACAGATCCCTGAAGCTGAAGTGCAGACCGACACCGAACATCAGCAGTATCACACCGATCTCCGCAAGCTGGGACGCGATCTTCGCGTCGCCCACGACGCCCGGCGTGTAAGGACCAATCAGCACGCCGGCGATGAGGTAGCCGACGATTGGCGAAAGCCCTAGTCGTCTGACGATTAATCCGAAAAACAACGCGGCGCTGAGCGCGAGCGCGATCGTGGTGATTAAAGGAATCTCGTGCATGCTCGCAGCGGTGGGCCTTAGGCGTCCGAGTCGGCAAACACGCTTGAATACGCGTGTTCGGTGATCGCGACAGCCGCCGGATGCTTTACACGCCGCTCCGCTGTGATCGCGTAGAAGTCCGTCCCGCATTCGTCAACTCTGGCGATCACCCGCAGACCGAAATGTTTGAGTGCCGCGCGATCGACGACTGTATGGACGGCCGTAAAACCACGTCCGCCAGTTGAGCAGACCTCCATCAACGCTGAATCTTCGAACTCCCCCACTAGACGCGGGCGAATCGCTTTCGAGTCGAACCAGGTCTCCAGCGCGGCGCGCATTCCCATGTTTTGCGTCGGCAGCAGCGCAGGGGCGCCATCGAGCGACTGCGGGAAGTTGCGTCGCAGCTTTGCCGCCAGCGACGGTACAGCGCAAAACGTGACGCCGGAGCGCCCCAACCTATGATTGAACGTCTTCGCTTTGAGCGCGCTCGAAGCCGGTTCATCGGCGAGCACAATGTCCAATCGGTGCGCCTGGAGGTGACTCACGAGTGGACCGATTTCTCCCTCCCGGCAAATCATATGAACCGCGGCTTCAGAGCGAAACGCAGCTCGAAGAATCTGAAACGCGATTAGCTTCGGAAAGGCGTCAGTGAGACCGATGTTGACTCGCACCGGGTGCTTTCCCGGGCGTTGTTTCACCGCATTCATCAATTCGCGGCCAGCTGAGAAAATCTCGTCGGCGTAGTTGAGCACGAGCTGGCCCGTTTCGGTGAGAACAAGATTGCGTCCACTGCGCCGAAAAAGCTTTTGCCCGAGTGATTCCTCGAGCAGGCGGAGCTGGGCGCTGATCGACGGTTGTGAGACATGAAGCTCCTCGGCGGCCTTCCGGACACCGCCTTTGCGAGCGACGGTCCAGAAGTAGCGCAGGTGATGATAATTCAGCCATTCCACGGCTCGAATAATACATAACCCAAAGCTATCGGTCTAATCGAATTCTAGTCTTAGTGGAAGTATCTCGTGAGACTACAATACCGGCATGAATCAAGTCCCCATTGATTTGTCTGAATCTTTTGAAAAGGTTCTGGCGACCGCGCTTTCTCTTCCCAGAACCGACGACGCCTGGCCTAGCGACGCAGCCATCAAGCAGGCGATGCGGTATTTGTACGAAGTCGCCAATGGCCGCATTGTAGAAACGCATATAGGTGGAATTCCGATCGCTCCACCTGTGGAGCCTTGGTTGAAGGCAAAACCGCTTTGCCTGAAAAGTGCTGCCGACCTCCTCACGATGGTAAAAGACAATTTAGGCGCATCTGACAGCCTAAATTACGCCCGATCGGAACCTCAAAAGCGCCGTCAGTCCAAAATTGGCTCCGCGCTGTTCGAATTCATGGCCGGAAGACTGGGGGCGCCGGAATGCTGGCCTGACCAAAGAAACGACGCTGCCTATA
>DATHGO010000163.1:0-2178 GCA_035317585.1 Gemmatimonadaceae bacterium
GCAATGCTCGCGCGCAAATGCCGCGAGACTTTCTTCTGAACGTCGCGCGGCATGTCCTTGCGAATGACGTTTCCCCCGAGGGGAAGCGGAAGGCCCGTCTTGTCGAGCCACCACGCTCCCATGTCGGCAATCAGGTGCAGGCCGTCGTCCTTGTAGGTGAGCTGGCCCTCGTGGATCAACAGTCCCGCATCGACGTCGCCGGCAATCACGGTCTTGTCGATCTGGTCGAAGGGAACGACAACGGGGACGAAGTCGGGCTGAAAAAGCCTCAGTGCGAGGTATGCGCTGGTCATCATCCCGGGGACCGCGATGCGCTTCCCGGCGATGTCTTCGCGCGTCATCGGCGTCTTCGCGACCAACATGGGGCCGTAGCCATCGCCCATCGATGCACCGTGCGGAAGCAGAGCGTACCGGTCCGAAAGATAGGCGTAAGCATGGATGGAGACCGCGGTCACATCGAGCTCTCCACGCAAGGCGCGCCCGTTCAGCGTCTCGATGTCCTGCAGCTCGTGGACATAGCTCAAACCCTGGGTGTCGATCTGTCCGTCAGCGAGAGCGTAGAACATGAAAGCGTCGTCGGAATCGGGACTATGGGCGAGATGGATGGTGCGCGGTGAGGTCATGATTTCTTTTCCAGGCTTTTTCTCGCCTGCTGCAGTGCGTTCGCAATATCGTCCTGATGTCGCAGGTATTCGTCGCGCTTCCGATTTGCTTCAGTTTTTTCGGCTGTGATGAGGCGACGCTCATAGGAATGAAGCCCGGCGCTGTCACCCGCCAGTGTTGCGAGGCGGGCCTCGAGTATCAACCCGAGCAGGTGATTTGGATTCTCGCGGAGGATGGTGTCCGCCTGGGCCTTGGCCAGAGGTATCGCTCCGGCGACCTCACCGATCCGACCCATGTCGTAACGCTGGTCAGCGTTCAGAGGTGCGAGCATCTGATAGGCCGTCAACGCCATCGGAGCGAAGAAGAGGACGCTGTCGACTCTTCCCTGGCTGGCGAGCAGCATCACCCGGTTGTAGAGGCGATCCGCGCGTTCCTGGGGTGATAAACTCGAAATGTCCGGGGCACGAATCCCGGGGTCCTGTTCATCGGAGCCGAGAGTGCGATCGTCGAGACCAGCCTGCGGCAGCGCATTCTGGGAACCGTCGACTGTACTCGAAGGGCGGGCATTGAAACCACGGCCTGCTGCCATCGCGAACAGCGCCAGGAATGCTAGCGCAGCAACCAGCCACGGAAGCGCATTGGTTCTGGATTCCCGGACAGTAGCGCCGGCTGATCCAACACCTGTCCCGCAGCGATGGCAGAACTTGGCTCCCGGGCTCAGCTCGGCCGAACACGACGCGCATCTGGCTCCCGCCAGTGGGGCGCCACAAGCAGCACAGTAGCGGCCGCTCGCTGTCGCGCCGCACGAAGGACAGGGTGTTTTTACTTCAGGTTCGGATGAAGTGGAGGGCGATGCCATTTGCTCAAATTACTCAGGCACTGCCCTCCACGCATCGCCGATCAAACCAGCGTCAAACCGGGAACAGCATCTCCCGGTACTTCGGAAGGGGCCAGCAATCGTCAGCGACGCACAGCTCGAGTGCGTCGCACACTTTCCGTACTTCGGCCATCGTGTCGGCGCCTTCGGACGTGAGCAGCTCCGCCTGCCCTGCCGGATCCTCGTGCAGCGCTTCGGCGCGGGCAATAACGTCGCTGAGATCCTCTCGGAATTCCTGGAGCTCCTGCACGAGCTCACCGACCTGATTCGCGGTCGCGACCTGTGGGATCACGGCTATCCCCGCCGCCTTGGACTGCGAGGCGGCATCTGCAAGTTGACTGAGGTAGCTGTAGGCAGCCGGAATCACCATGGTGTCCACCATCTCACGCATGGTGTGGAGCTCGATCAGCACGTCTTTCACGTAGCGCTCTACGCGCACGTGATAGCGGGAGTCCAGCTCCTCCTTGGTGAGAACTCCGAGCTTGGTTAGAAGCGCGCGTGACTGCTTGGACACCAGCTCCTTCAATGCTTCCGGAGTGCTGCGAATATTCGGAAGCCCACGCTTCTTCGCCTCCTTCACCCACTCTTCAGAGTAATTGTTGCCCTCGAAACGAACCGGGGTCGTCTCCTTGAACACTTCTCCCACGACCTTGAGCACTGCATCGTCGACCGACTTGTTCTTCTTGAGAGCCGCGCGC
>DATHGO010000164.1:0-21599 GCA_035317585.1 Gemmatimonadaceae bacterium
GCTCCGCGTCGGGAAAGCGCTGGCGAATCTCAGCCGCCAAACTGGCGGCTCGCGGCTTGTAGTTTCAAACAACGCAGTATTCGATGCTGATCTTCATTGGTCCGTCGTTGGTGTTGGGCTCTATTGAGCCGTCGGCGCGTACTGCTGCACCAGCTGAAGCGCTTCTGGTGTTCCGACGGCCTTGAGCGCATTGATTGCCGGCGTCCGGATCACGTTCTGCCAGACCTCCGCCGCCATCATCTGCTTGGCGAGCGGGAGCGCAGCGTTCTTTTCGAGGCGGATGTCCGAACCGAGAGCCGCCCCGCGGACGATGAGACTCGGATCCAAGCGCGCTATTACGCGGAGTCGCACGTTCACATCCCGGGCGGTGGTGCCGCTTAGCGTCAGGCGTCCAAGCGCGGTCACGGCTTCCTGGCGGACGCGTGCATCTGGATCGCGAGTCGCGGCCACAAGAGCCGCGGCAACGCTGCGCATCGGCGCAATGCTGGCCCGGCTCGGGTCGCTTCCCCAGATACCGATCGCATCTACAGCCCGAGCACGTACCGCCCAGAATTTATCGTTGCGGGTGGATCCGATCAGGGCGTTGAGCGCCGCCGGGTCGCCGGGCCGCTGTGCCAGGACATCGACTGCCTCGATCCGTCCCAGCACATCGTCGTCATACACGAGTTCGTAGCGGAGCATCGCCGTCGAACGCGGGAAATCGGTGAGATCGAGAATCCAGTTTCCCTTGTCCCACCGAATGGACCGGGGCGCAGCCTTGAGATTCGCTCCGGCTTCTCCCGTCCCATTCCGAACCGGCACGACGAAGCGGACGACGCCGCTGTCGGTGCGCGCCTCGACGTCGACGTCGACGTCGAAGAAGCCGGTGAGGCTGTCTCGAGGCTGCACTTCCTTCGCGCTGATCACGAGCCGACGGGCGGCGCGATCATACAGTGACGAGACCTGAAACACCGGATAGCCGGCACCATATACCCACTGGTCGAAGAAGGCCTTGTAATCCTTGCCGGTCGTTTCCTCGAACGCCTTTCGCAAATCGTCGGTGACGACGTTGCCAAACGCGTTGGCGGTGGTGTAGCGGTTCATCGCCTTCCAGAAGAGCTCATCGCCGAGTTGGTGGCGAAGCAGCTGGAGGACGGTCGCACCTTTCTGGTAGATGTGTCCGGTGAAGAACACCTCGATCGGATCGTTCACCCATTTGCCCCACACAATCGGACGTCGCGCGCGACGATCGGCTTCGAGCGCCTGCTCCTGGGCGCCGAGGCGATCGATGGCGCCTTCGTCGACTCCGAGATCTTCCTCGCGGAAGATCTGCTCCATGAAAGTGGCGAATCCTTCGTTGAGCCAGACGTCCGCCCAGTCACGCGTGGTCAGGAGATCGCCATACCACTGGTGCCCAAGCTCGTGGGCCATGAGTCCGACCGAATTGGCCTGCGGCTCTGACCAGGCAGGGTGGAGGATCTCGGCATCATTCTGCGATGTCGCGGTGACGTTCTCCATTCCGCCGTACTGGAATTCCGGAATCACAATCTGATCGTACTTGTTCCAGGCATACGGGTAGCCCGTTTTTCGAGAGAACACATCGACCGCCTGCGGAGTCTTGGCGAAGCCTCGCCACGCGGCGTCAACCGAATCGGGATACGTCCAGTAGCCAATCGGCACGTTGCGCCACGGTTTGTCCTGCAGCACGGTGTACTTGCCGACGACCGCCGTCATCAGGTAGGTCGACGCGGGCTTGTCGAGAATCCAATGCCACTCGATGCTGTCGCCGGCGGCGCGCGATCCCGCCAATCGACCGTTGGAGAGAGCGCGCTCGTCCTTCGCGGTCCAGATGTAGAACTCCCACGTCGTCTTGTCGTTCGGGAAATCGTACGTGGGAACCCAATAGTGATTGTCTTCGGTCTCACCCTGCGTCCAGACGAGGTGCTTGGCGGGCCTGAAATAAGCGCCCTTGGACCGATTGGCGCCATCGTAATCGATCGTGATCGATGTCTTTTGGGCGGAGCGCAATGGCGCCGCGAGATGCACCGTGAGCGCGCGCCCATCGTAATCGTATTTCAGCGGGGTGGTGCCGCTGGCGACGCTCCTGAATGTCATGTCGCCGGCATCGATCACGATATTCGAGAGCGGCCTGGCGTCGGGAAGTCCCTCAATAGTCAGCGTCGTCGTTCCAACGACCGCCTGACGCGACCAGTCGAAGCGGACCGTCGTCACCTGGTGCTGAAGATCGTACGTCCGCACTCGCTCTGGATGCGCAACTCCGTCCGGCACGGGACCCCAGGCAATCAACGGCGTCTGCTGAAAGGGTGGAACGCGATCGATCGACCGGCTCGTATCCATCTGAAAGGGAGGAAGTACGAGAGGCGGATTTGGCTGCGGGATCTCGGTCGAAGGAATCCTCGACGTCCCTGGCGGCGGGGTGCAAGCAATCATGAGCGCGCTGGCGGCGGCGCCCATGAAGAAAATGCCTTTCATTTTAGGTTAGGGAGGAACGGGATGAATACGTTCGGATGATTCGGGATTGCTGCGTAGCGCTCTTCCATCATATGGTATCTAACCAGCCAACCCGGCGGAAGGATAGGCAGCGATGCGACACGCATTCACCATCGTCGAGATCATCGTCACGATCTGCATCCTGGGTGTGCTCTCCGCCATCGCCATGCCATCGGCCGGCAAACTGCTCGACAGAGTCCACGTTCGCGGTGCGGTTCTCGAGATCGAATCGCTGTTCAGCGGCGCACGACACATCGCGATCGCGCGGTCCGCGCAGGCGACGGTCGAAATCGACACCGTCAATCAGGCGATCTACGTCAGCGTTGGAGTCGACACGCTTCGAAAACGGGAGATAGGCAAGGATCACGGAGTTCAGCTTTCGGCGACTCGTGTGCGGATGTCTTACTCGCCGACTGGCATGGGGTACGGTGCCGCGAACCTCAGCGTCTTCGTGCGACGGAGCTCGTCCGTCGATACCGTCTTTGTGTCGCGACTGGGTCGCCTGCGGCACTGATCGACGGCGCCAGCGTGATGTCTACGGGTTCCGACTCGGATGCAACCGGAACCGCAGTATCCGACGTCGTCCCGAAATCGTAGCCCGGAACCGAAATGCGCGGAATCTGCTGGCCGATCATGCGCTCGATCGTGCGTACCATCGCGATTTCGTCGGGCGACATGAATGTGTACGCATCGCCGGTAGCGGCCGCACGCCCGGTGCGCCCAATACGGTGCACGTAGTCTTCAGGCTGCTGGGGCACGTCGTAGTTGATGACGTGGCTGATGCCGGAAACATCGAGTCCTCGCTGCGCTATGTCCGTTGCCACCAGCACGCGGATCTTGCCCGACTTGAAATCCTCGAGCGCGCGGGTGCGTTCCCCCTGCGATTTATCGGCGTGCATCGCTGTCGCCGCGATTCCCGCGTCCTCGAGATGCCTCACGACCCGGTCCGCGCCATGCTTGGTACGGGTGAAAATGAGAACGGAGTCCATCTCCGCTTTCTTCAGCAGCTCGACCAGCAATGTGCTCTTTCGGTCGCGTGGCACCGGGTAGACCGCGTGCGTAACGGTGCTGGCCGCTTCGGAGCGGCGTCCGACCTGAACGACTACCGGTTTCCGCAGATACTTTCGCGCCAGCGCTTCGACTTCAGGCGGCATTGTCGCACTGAATAGAAGCGTCTGCCGATAGGGCGGGATCTCGGCCACGATCCGATTCAGCTGCGGCGCGAATCCCATGTCGAGCATGCGATCGGCCTCGTCTAGAACCAGGACCTCGAGGTCGTCAAAGGAAACGTTCTGGCGCTCCATGTGATCGAGCAAGCGGCCGGGTGTTGCAACCACGACATCCACCCCACGCAACAGGGTCTTCGACTGGGGCTCGATGCCGACTCCGCCGAAGATCGGGACGACGCGCAGGTCAGTGTACTTGCCGTATTTGCGGAAGCTCTCCTCGACCTGTGCAGCGAGCTCGCGTGTCGGAGTGAGAATCAAAACACGAACACGGTGAACGGGCTCCCCGTTCGTCCCGGTGAGTGGAGCGCTGATCAGATTGTGAACAATGGGAAGAGTGAAGCCGGCGGTCTTTCCGGTTCCGGTCTGGGCGAGACCGATCAGATCCCGACCCGCCAGAGCAAGCGGAATCGCCTGTTGCTGGATCGGTGTGGGATGGGTGTACCCTGCATCACGGACCGCGTGGAGGACTTCGGGGGCGAGGTCCAGCTCCTCAAAGGAGAATGGGGCCTCAGGCATCGTTTCAATCATCTGCTTCCTAATATACCCATAGGGAGGAACGCTTCGTCGGAACTGCAACAGAACGGGCTGGGAACTGCAACTGAACGAGCTGGGAACTGCAACAGAACGGGTGCCAGAGGTCAGTGGCACAGATGCCGGTTGAAAGTTCACTACGCCCTGACTTCACCGGCGCAGATCAAGCCACAGACAACTGCCTGTGCCCGAACGCCACCGAGTAAGTCCGGGCGTCGTGAACTAATCACTGGCAACTGCGCTACTGACGTCTCGCACCCGTTCAGTTGCAGTTTCCAGTCTGGCCCCCGCTCAATTGCCATTTCCAATTAGACACCCGCCCGCCGAAGAAGGCCGATCAACGCCTCATTCACTTCCTCGGGTGTCTCTTCCGCGATGACGTGACCCGCGTCGGGAATCGCGCGCAGAACGATCTGCGGAACCAGCGGGACGAAAATCCCCATTCCGTCGTCGGGCATCATGTGATCCAGGCTGCCCCAAACGCCGACGGCCGGCAGGTTGACCGTGGCGAGCTGCCGGTGATCCGCCGCGTTCCAGTCGTAGTTATGAAGGAGCTCCCGCATGGCGAGCGCGTATTCCGGGAACTGCGACGGAGCGAGGTACTCCTCCACATCGCGCTTCGTAAAATGTCCGCGCTTTCCGTATACCCGCTTGAGCGCACGTTTCACGACCACCCGCGGGTTTATCTGGCGAAGTATCGGCATGAGTACGGCGGGCGTGAGAAAGCGGTACAGCCGCATTAGTGGCACACCTCTGAGTCCGACCGGTGAGAGCATGCCGAGGCACCGCGCGCGCTCCGGATATCGCGATGCGAAATGGTAGATAAGGGATCCGCCAAGCGAATGTCCGGCGAGGGCCGGACGCTCGAGCCCCAGTGCATCCAGAATGTCGCGCAGATGCTCGACCAGCGAGTCGATCGTGTACTCGTCGGACTCGACCGGTTTGTCGGACAACCCGTGTCCCTTGAGATCAACGGCAATCGAGCGAAATCCGGCTTCGGCCAGCGCCGGCAGGTTGTAGCGAAATACATAGGCGCTGCAACCCCAGCCGTGTACGAGGACTACTGGCGGCGAAGACGGATCGCCCCGCTCCACCACGCGAATTCTTATTCCAGAGCGAAGCCGCGGAAAACTCACGCTATAGGCCGGATCACCGGCGGGGAACATCTCGCCGGGAGTGAGATTGCGCCGGCGACTGAATCCGGGCATCAGATCAGACTAATTCGATTTCCCGGCCGAGAAGTTTTCCGATGAGCCCGATGCGGAAGGTGACATCGGCCCATTTGGATTCCTGGGACGCGCCGTCGTCGAGAGGGAACGTAGACCACGCCCACTGATTCGTCGTCGTCGGCCGCTCCATACCCTTGTGTGGATGCCAAATGCCATTGCGATCGCGATCGTCGACGAATCTCTCATAGAGCTTCATCCAGCCATCGTTGCGGCGGAGGAAATTGAGACGTGCCATCGTCTCGAGCCACAGCAACGCGAACGGTACATCCGCCTCGACTGCATTTCGGTGGGGCAGGACGTCACCCATGATGAGATGAGGCTGCGACACCATTTTCTTCCCGAACAGCTGAAGTGCTTCCTGGCGCGGGAGCGGCTGCGTGATCCAATCGTAGATGCGCTCTACACCGCTGAAGTGCTCGTGCCGGAAGATCGGCATGTACGCAAGCATCGTCAGGGTATAAATCGAGGGCGGCGCCGATTCCGGAGCAAGCACGTGAGTGTTGCCAACGCGCATCCAGGGCTTCTCGCCGAGCGGGGAGTTGAGGTACGACACGGTGCGCTCGAGAATGCGGCGCGCCGCACCACGCAGTCGCGGATCGTTCTCGTATCCCATTTGCGCAAGCGTTGCCGCCGCGGCTTCGCGGAAGATTCCGCGCGTGCGTCGAACGATATCGTCGTCCCTCGTTTTCGTCCCGAGCTCGAACGTGAATGCCGGGTCGTTGTCCTCGGCGAGCAGTCTGAAAAGAATCCTGCGAGCGAGCACGAGTGGCGGCGACTCACGACCCCAGCCGTACTCGGAAAGGCGCCGAACTGCTGGAATCGTTCCGATGCTGGCGAAATCGGTGGCGTGTCGTCCGGGAAGCGAAAGAACCGATTGACTCCACATCCCGTCGCGCGACTGGGTGACAGCGAGCTTAATGGCCGGCCGATGCGAATACGGGAGCCAGTCGAACTCTGGCGACGTCGGCTCCGCGGTACGCGCGACCTCGGTCATTGCACGGTACTTAATCGGCGCTGATGCATGCTCGAGCAGCCAGCTCAACGGAAAAGAGAGTGGCTCCGGGGCGGGCGCTGCTATCGTTGGGGCTGGTTCGGCGGTGATACTGGATGCGGTCACAGGCGGCGCTCGGCACGCTGAAAGGAGCAATACTCAAAGCCGACAGCTGGATGAGCCGTCGGCAGCGCGGGGAAGAATAGCACGATTTCAGTCCGGCGCCTAGGGGCGATAGGCTAAATTGTTGCAGGCTATAGATTTAGATCAAAGGCAACGGAACGCGCTGCCAGCCGATAGCTGACCAAGGGGCCAAAAAACGTCGGGGTCGTCGATGGGGTTGATCAGAGCACAATTAATTCGTACTGCGGCCAACCCTTTTGCCTTCTTTGGCGTATAACATCCGGGACGCCAGTTCGGCGTCCAACACACATCTCCAGGAGAGTAGGATGAAGGTTATTCGCATCGCCACGCTGGCTGCTGCCCTCTGCGTTGGCATCACATCGGTCGCCGCAGCCCAGGGCACCGAACCGCCTCAACAGGGTCAGGCCCAGGGCGAAATGCGCCGTGGCGGCGGAATGGGCGGAATGCTTCTCAAGGACATCAACCTGACGGATGCGCAGAAAGCGCAGGTCAAGACGATCCGCGAGAAGTACGCGCCGCAACAGTTGGAGCTGCGCAAATCGGTTCAGGCCACCGGTGCTCCGCCGGACGAGGCGACCCGCGCCAAGATCGCGGATCTCCAGAACCAACAGGCTGCCGAAATCCGCGCGATCCTAACCGCCGATCAGCAGAAGACTTTCGACCATAATCTGCACGAGATGAAAGAGCGCATGGACGCTCGCCGCAACGGCAGCAGCTAAGGTCCAGCTACTATTGCGGCTTCAACGCCGCGAGCGTGTAGTTGCTCTTCGGGTTCCAGAGTATCCAGCTCTGGAACCCGTTGTCGTATCCGGCCTTCATCTGGGCTCGAATCTGCGCTGCCTCATAGCGCGGCGGGCCGAGTGTGAAGTCCTGGTACCAGGGGATGATCAGCGCGGCGTGGGGCACGGAATCGCTCCGGGCGATGGCGTCCTTGAGTGCGTGATTGATGGTGGCGTATGGATGCGCGTTGGGATTGCGAATCCTGTAAGTGCCGCGCGCGAAGTGCGATGGGTAGATCATCGGCAGCACGACGTCGACCTGGTCGACGAACATCTCCCACTGCTGTCCGATTCCCATGTCGGTGGTGTCAGTCGCAGTCAGCCCGAAGACGTCGACGGTGACTCGCATGTGCTGCGGCTTGAGCGCAGCGCGAACGAACCCCAACTGGTCGCGGATGACCTGCGCGCGTGAGCGGCCGTTGGCCAGAGGAAAAACGGTTTCTGAGATGAGCCGCTTCTCGTCCGGAAAGCGGACGTAGTCGAACTGGACTTCGCTGAAACCGACCTCGTACGCCTCGCGCGCGAGATCAACGGCGTATTGCCAGACAACGCGCTGGTGAGGATCGAGCCATGGCCTGCCGTTCTTGTCGAGCCAGGGCTTGAGATCGGATTTCCGCTTGATCGCGAGATCGAGCCGCTTCTGCGCGAGGAGCGGATCCTTGGCGACGACGATGCGCGCGATCGGGTAGATGCCGTGCGCTGTCATGGTGTCGAGGACAGCGCGTACCTTCGAGCGTGACATCCAGTGTCCGTCGGCGGTGTCCGCGCCGATCTCGCGCGCCAGCGGGACGCTCGATCGATAGAGCACGAACCCGCGATCATCCTTTACATCGATGACGAGGGCGTTGATCTCGGTCTTCCTGGCGACGTCGATCAGTCGGTCGAGTTTGCTACCGAGCGCCGCCCATCGATTCACGTACAGGCCGCGAAGTGTGTCGGGGGTCGGGACGTGAGCGACAGGCGCGACTGAATCAATTCTCCCCGGCGTGGACGATGCGGCCACATTGCCGCGCGACACCGGAAACAATGCACCACTCTGAGCGCCCTTGTCTCCCTGGCAGGCGAGCAAAACCGAAAGGAGCCCGATCGTTCCGAGCCGTGCCGCGATCATCATGTTCTGGTATCGCGGAGGCGCCACGCGCCCGGGGTCAGAGCGCGTTCAGCTCGGCGTTGGCCTCGGAGAGATAGCCCATCTCCCTTACCACGCTCTGTGCCTGCTGAGTAACCATGGTGAGACCGGTCGGCTGAGCGTTCAGACCGCCGGTGCGGAAGCGCACCAGCTCCAGGCGCATCGATCTCAGGAGCTGGCGGCAGTGGTCCAGCTTTTCCTGTGCTTCCTTCTTCTTGCGCGCAATGTCCGCGAGCGCGCGTCGCTGCCGGCGCAGCATCGCGAGTCGACGTACGCGCCCCTCGCTGGCGCTATAGTCGAGCGGGTTCGCCTGCGATTCGAGCGTCGTTATCTCTTTCTCGACGCTCTCGGGTGTCTCGCGACCGGCGCTTCGATCCATGTCCGAGAGAGACAGCGCGAGCTGCTGCACCTTCCTGAATACGCCGTCGGCGGATGCCGCCACTTCAGGAATCTGCTCTCTCTCAGTCTCCGGCATGTTGAGGAGCTGCCTATGGATCTCGCGATGATCATTCTCCGCTTCACGAATCGCCGATCCATACCGCGAATCCGCGAAGGGCGCGGGCGATCCAGCGGGAATCGGGCTCAGACTCGTTGTCGGGCCGCCGATTCTCGGGTAGGGCTGGAACGGCTGCATCGTCGGAAAGGGAGAAATGGGCGAGAACATTCCCTGCCCTCGCGACCGGGCCCGCGCGCGAACCTGTTCGCGCTTCTTGTCGTCGAACAGCGCCCTGGCATCATCGATCGTCTCGGCGGCGACATCGAAGATCAGCCGGTTGCGCGGCTGACGAAACACGTCACGCCAGTCGTATCCCGCGGCCCATAGCTTCGAGTACTTGAACGCCAGGGCCACGGTCCAGATGACCGTGAGCGCGATGAAGTCGTGATTCGAGAAGAGCGAGATCGGAACCAGGATCGCGTTCACCGCGAGATAGGGCGCGAGCTTGCGACGGAACGAGACGACCATCGGCGCTTGCCATCTGCTCATCTCCTCCGCGCTCGGCTGCGTTGGCATGTATGGCGATTGCGTCGGCGGCGTGTAGCGATCACGTATCGTATCGGTGATCTGGTCGCGCAGCACCTCGCCCAGGTCGCGCTGGCGTTCGCCGCGTGCCCCGCCTGTCGATGCAGCCGGCTGCGCCCGCGTCGCCAGCGTCGGCATCGCGCCGCCGTCGAGTGCGACCGCGAAGGCAGCGGCGTTCGGGAAGCGGTTAGCCGGGTCCTTCTCCAGACACATCATCACGGCGCGAGAGAGATCCGGCGGCAGGTCGGGCCACCGCTCGTCCACGGGGATCGGCTTCTCGGAGAGATGCTTCACCAGCATGGATGGTGTGTTGTTGGCGACGAACGGCGGCTGACCGCACAGCATCTGATAGCCAACGACGCCGAGTGAGTAGAGATCGCTGCGTCCATCGATAGCGGAATCACCGGCGGACTGCTCAGGCGACATATAGGCCGGAGTTCCGATCGCCATTCCCGTCGCGGTGAGCCGGGAGTCGCCGCTGTCAGTAAGAGCGCGCGCGATGCCGAAGTCGGTGACCATCGCGCGACCCGTCTCTTCGTCGATGATGATGTTGTCCGGCTTGATGTCGCGGTGGATGACGTTGCGGTTGTGCGCGTACGAGAGCGCATCGGCCACTTCGCGCAGAATGCGCCGGACTTCGACCGGCGGTATCGGGCCGTGCTGCTGCAGCCGCTGGCCGAGGTTGTCCCCCTTGATGTACGCCATGACGAAGTAGACGAGATTGTCGCGCTCTTCGACGGTGTAGATCGGAACGATGTTCGGGTGATTGAGCTGCGCGGCCGTCTCTGCTTCGCGCAGGAATCGCTGGCGGATGTCGGCGCGGAAGCTCAGGTCCGGCGGCAACACTTTGATCGCGATCTCGCGTTTGAGACGTCTGTCCCGGGCGCAATACACGATGCCCATACCGCCGCGACCGACCTCGCTCTCTAGCTCATAGTTTGCAGAGAGGACCTGAGCCACATGTGTACCGAGCTCGTCGGTTGGACTAATTGGCATTTGGCCGCGTCAATTCAGCAGTCCCGTGTTGCGATTCGTGCCGGGCTGGCGTAAACAATGAGAGCAAAAGATGCAGTATGGGAGGCGTCTGGAGTAGTATCTAAATAGAATCTCGTCTTCGGAAATGACAATGGCACAACGTCAAACATTACCAGTTCTCCCTTTGAGGGGGACCGTGATTTTTCCTGGCCTTACCCAGCCGATAGCGGCGGGACGGCCTTCAACACTTCGTGCGATCGAGGCAGCCCTCAAGGGCGACCGCCTTGTGTTCGCTGTCGCACAGCGCGACAACACCGAGGAGCCAACCGCTGACATCCTTTACTCGATGGGCGTCATTGCGCGCATCGGTCAGATTCAGCGTGGGCTTGGCGGCGTGCAGCTCCTGTTGCAGGGCGAGCAGCGCGCGACCGCCCTTCAGTATTCGACCGCTGACGGATATCTGAGCGCAGTAACCGTTCCGGCCGAGGAGATGACCCCTCAGTTGGAAAACGATCCTGCGTTCACGGCGTTACAGAAAGAGACGCGTGAGCGGGCGGCTGAGCTCGGTGAGCGCAGAGGACTCCCGGAGGAAGTCGTTCACCAGGTTCTCGATTCCGTTACCGAGCCGGGCCGTTTTGCCGACCTGGTCGCGGGTTATATCGAGCTTCCCGTCCCCGAAAAGCAGGGGCTTCTCGAGACGCTGAGCGTCGAGGAGCGGCTGCGCCGCATTCTCGTCCACGTGCAGCGCCAGGTCGGGCTCCTCGAAGCCCAGGAAGACATCAAGTCGCAGGTTCAGGAAGAGCTGGGCGAGCGGCAGCGCGAGATGTATCTGCGCGAGCAGCTCAAGGCGATTCAGAAGGAGCTCGGCGACGACGACTCGAGCAAGGAGATCACGGATCTTCGCGACAAGCTCGCGAAGCTGGAGCTTCCCAAGGAAGCGCGCGCGGAGGTAGAGCGCGAGCTGGGTAGGCTCGAGCGAGCAGGTCGTGAGTCGATGGAAGCACAGGTGATCCGCACGTACCTCGAGTGGATCGCGGAGCTTCCGTGGAACAAGAGATCGGATGACCAGCTCGATCTCAAGCACGCCGAGACCGTTCTCGAGGAAGACCACTACGGACTCAAGGATGTGAAGGACCGCGTCCTCGAGTTTCTGGCCGTGAGACAGCTGCGCGCGAGCCAGCTCGCCGACGAAGTCGAAAAGACCGGCGAGGTGCCTGCGGCGCGCCTTTTCCCCAACAAGGAAGACGCAACTCCGTCGCTCGCCGTGGGCGACCACGCCGACCGGCCCATCACCGACAAGGTGGAGGCGAAGTCTCGCGCGATGGCGAAGGGGCCGATCCTTCTCTTCATCGGACCGCCAGGTGTTGGCAAGACGTCGATCGCCAAGTCGATCGCGAGATCGCTTGGCCGCGAGTACGTGCGAGTGGCACTCGGCGGCGCCCGTGACGAGGCTGACATCCGCGGACACCGTCGCACGTATGTCGGCGCAATGCCGGGCCGAATCATCCAGGGAATCAAGCAGGCGGGGACGAAGAATCCCGTCTTCCTGCTCGACGAGGTCGACAAGCTCGGAACTTCGTACCAGGGCGACCCGTCCAGCGCGTTGCTCGAAGTGCTGGATCCCGCGCAGAACGACACCTTCACCGACCACTATCTCGGTATCCCGTTCGATCTGAGCGAAGTTCTGTTCATCGCGACCGGGAACTTCGTGCAGAACATCCCCGGTCCGCTGCTCGACCGCATGGAGGTAGTGGACTTCGCCGGCTACACCGAAAAGGAAAAGGCCGAGATCGCGAAGAAGTATCTGTTGCCGCGGCAGCTCGAGGAATCGGGACTGAGCGACAAGAACATCGCGTTCACCGAAGACGCCATCATGTCCGTGGTGTCGAACTACACTCGCGAGAGTGGAGTGAGACAGCTCGAGCGTCAGATCGGCGCAGTGGCGCGGAAGCTGGCGCGCAAGATTGCATCGAGCGAAGAGGTAGAGCACACGGTCGACGCCGAGACGGTGAGAGAGCTGCTCGGCAGACCCCGCGTTCATCCCGAGCATGCGTTGCCGGAGAGCGAAGTCGGGATCGCGACGGGTATGTACTACACGCCGATGGGCGGAGACATCATGTTCGTCGAGGCCTCGATCAGGCGCTTCTACGGCAGTCGCGACGCTGATTCAAATGGCCAGGTTGGTCCTGGTCCTGGCGGACCGGTATCGCTGATTCTCACCGGACAGCTGGGTGACGTGATGAAGGAGTCGGCGCGTGCGGCATTCACGTACGCGACGAACAACGCCGCCAGCCTCGGGATTCCCCGCGACAGGCTCGGCGCGATCGAAGCGCACATCCACGTGCCCGCGGGCGCGATTCCAAAGGATGGACCGTCAGCCGGAATCGCGATCGCAACGGCGCTCGTGTCGGAGATGGCCGATCGTCCGGTGAGGCAGGATGTGGCGATGACGGGCGAAATCACGCTCCGTGGTCGAGTGCTGCCGATTGGTGGCCTGAAGGAAAAGGTGCTGGGCGCTCATCGTGCCGGTATCAAGATCATCATCATTCCGAAGGGCAATGAAGCTGATATCGAGGATGTGCCCGAGGAAGTTCGCAAGACGCTCGAGTTCCACCCGGTGGAGACGCTGAACGAGGTGCTGAAGATTGCCCTCGTTCCGGCCGGGGCCGGTGAGCAGGCGAGACCGCTCGAGATGGCGGAAGTCGCGTAGAACAATTGATAAATGAGACGGGGAGCCAATCACATGGCTCCCCGTTTTGTTAGCTAGTCCCCGTTTTGTCAGCTAGCTGGACTCCGGCCGGTTTCAGAAAATGATGGGCCCCCAGGCGAACAACTTCCACGGATCCGCTTTCAAAGAGGCCGGTTCCGTTCCTTCGACGAAATACTCGGTGTAACGGCGCTCCGGAGGAGTCTGATCGGTCGCGAGCTCACCCGTCGCGCGATCGACGTCGCCGAATATTACTCCGACCGGCGGCGACCACTGCTCGGCCGCGCGCGACGTGAGGATCTCCGGCTTGGCGGCGTAGTATCGAGCGAGCATCTTGCCCCACACCGGAGCGGCGAGCGATCCACCGGCGGCGCCAGGAGTGATGGACGTCGGCGTGTCAAAACCGAGCCAGACGCCCGCCACGAGATCGGGCGTGAGACCGATGAACCACACATCGGAGTTGTCGTTTGTCGTTCCAGTTTTTCCCGCGACCGGAATCGATGCCGGCAGATAGCGTCGAATGCTCGATGCGGTGCCGCGTTCGACGACATCGCGCATCATGTCGCGCACGACGTAGGTGACGCGTGGGTCGAGCGCCGGAGCAAGTGCCTTCACCTCCCGGCTCAGCACGACTTTCCGGTTCCGGTCTTCTATTCGGTAGATGAACCGTGGTTCTACGGGCGTTCCGAGGTTCGCGAACGTGGTGTAGGCCGCCACGAGATCGAGTGGCTGTACTACCGAAGCGCCGATCGCGCTCGACGGAAAGGGATTGATCTTCGACGTCAGCCCCATCCGGTGCGCAAGACTGGAGATCGAGTCCATCCCCAGTTTCTGGCCGAGCTGAACGGCGACGACGTTGCGAGATTTCGCGAGCGCGTCCCGCAGCGTTAGCGGACCCAGATACTGGCCGTCGGAGTTTTCGGGACTGTAGACCGTGCCATTGGGAAGGTTGATCGCGAGCGCCGTATCCTGGAAGATCGTGTTCGGCGTGATGCTGTCAGCGATTGCCGCGGCATACACGATCGGCTTGAACGAGGAGCCGGGCTGACGCATTCCGTCGACGGCGCGGTCGAAGTGCGAGTCAGCGTAATCGCGCCCGCCTACGAGCGCGCGAACATCCCCGGAAGTTGGATCCAGCGCGACTACCATTCCCTGCAGGTAGTTGGTTGTCGTGCGTCCTCCGGCCCGCGGGTCCGCCCCGCGAACGAACTTGGGATGCGCGTAGTCGGGCTGCGATTCTACCGCCGCCGTCTCCTCGAGCAGTGCGCTCATCGCGGCGTTCTGAAGAATGGGATCGAGGCTCGTGAAAATCCGATAGCCGCCTTCGCCGACCGGAATCCCCGCGCGCGTCGCCTGGACGCGAACGACATCGACGAACCAGGGCGAGTAGGCGGAGTATCCCCCATTCGGGAAGGTGACGAGCGGAGCCGCTTGCGCCGCTGCCGCCTGCGCGGACGAGATGTAGCCCTGACCGGCCATCAGCGACAGCACGACGTTGCGCCGCTGCCGGACGCGATCTGGATATTTGAGCGGATCATAAAGCGCCGGCCCCTTGGGCATCGCCGCCAGTGCGGCTGCCTCCGCCAGTGACAGCTTCGACGCGCTCTTTCCGAAATAATGGCGCGACGCGCTCTCGACTCCGTACCACCCGTGCCCGAATCCAATCTGGTTCAGATACCCTTCGAGTATCTGTTCCTTGCTGTAGTGCTTTTCCATCTCGCGCGCGGCCGACTGCTCCGCGAGCTTCCGGCCCAGGCTCCTGTCCGTGCGATCGATGAGCGTGGGATGCATGTTGCCCACCAACTGCTGCGTGATGGTGCTCGCTCCGCGGCGCTCGCCGAAGATGTTGTCCTTGAGGGCGCCGGCGATGCCGACGACATCGACCCCGTCGTGCTGGTAGAAGCGGTGATCTTCTACGGCAACGAACGCCTGCGGCAGATACTTCGGCAGCGCCTTGATCGAGACGCTGGTGCGGATCTCTTTACCGATCTCTCCGATGAGTGACCCATCGCGGGCCAGAACCAGGGACGCCTGGGGCATCGGGACGATCGTCCAGGCCTCCGTGTCGTTGGTACCGGTCTGCTGGGCGCCCAGCAGCGCGGGCGTAAACAAAAGCGCAGCCAGAACGAGCGCGCGCAGCGGTTGATTGTACCTCTGCGCTATGGCAACTTCAGATGGATGGATCGATCTATTCATCTCGTCGTAGTTCAGTTCAAGCCGCGAAAGGGCGACTATGTCACAAACCTCGCCCGCCTGGCCGGCATTTTTTCGCAAATCGACTCGCTCGATCCGCGTCCCGATGTGGCGGTCTTTGCGGAAACGGCGCTCACCGGATATTTCGTCGAAGGGGGCGTACGCGACGTCGCCCTGACAGCCGGTGCTTTCGCCCGAGACCTTCAGGCGCAGTACGCCACCGCAGTTACTACACCGCGGACTCTCGATGTGTGCATTGGGTTCTACGAGGTGTGGAACAACGCCTTCTATAATAGCGCGCTCTATGTGACGCTGGGAGGCGACCAGCCGGTGATCCGGCACGTCCACCGCAAGCTGTTCCTGCCGACGTACGGGATGTTCGACGAGGAAAGATTCGTCGACCGCGGATTCGAGGTGCGCGCGTTCGACACCGAGTGGGGCCGCGCGGCCATGCTCATCTGTGAAGACGCCTGGCACAGCCTGACGGGGACTGTCGCCGCCCTCGACGGGGCGACGATAGTGTTCGTCGTCTCGGCGTCGCCAGCGCGCGGAGTATGGCCGCGCGAGGACGAGGGCTCCGTTCCGGCGAACCTGAAGCGCTGGGAGCGTCTCGCCCGCGATATCGCGGAGGAACACGGCGTGTTCGTGGCCCTTGTGAATCTCGTCGGCACCGAGGGCGGAAAGACTTTTACCGGCGGGTCGATAGTCTGCGGCCCACAGGGAGATATTCTCGCGCGCGCCCCATTGTGGGATGAGACGATCCTGATGATTTCGCTCGATCCGCACGATCTGACTCGCGCTCGATCCGACGCGCCGCTCCTCACCGATTTGCAGACGATGATGCCGCACCTGATGCGCACGGTCGATCGAATTCAGGCGGGCGAGCGGCTGGTGTTGAGCTACGACGACGAGCCGAGCCAGGGCGGACCGTTGACTCCCGCGGCCCGAAACACGGCGCTATCGAGCGAGGAATCCGGCAAGGCATCGACCCGCGCAAAAAAACCTTCACGGGCGTCGGCGACCCCACGACCCGCAAAGAGCTCGAGGAGCGGCACCGGCACCGGCACCGGCACCGACGCGGGTCGCAATGGCAGTGAGCCGATCGCGGTGATGCGCGCGACCGAGTCTCGCTCGGGGCCGCCGCCGCTCGACATCGATCCGGAGCTGACCGCCGGCTGGCTCGTCTCCTTCCTCCGAGAGGAATTCGAGCGCCGCGGATTCGAGAAAGCGGTGGTCGGCCTCTCGGGTGGCGTCGACTCGGCAGTGACAACCTACCTGTCCGCCCAGGCGCTCGGAAAGGAGAACGTAATCGCGGTACGAATGCCGTATCGCACCTCGAATCCCGATTCGCTCGCCCACGCACAGCTCGTGATCGACGCGCTCGGGATTCAGTCGCGACTGATCGACATCTCGCCGGCCGTAGACGGCTATCTCGCGAGCGAGCCCGACGCTGATCCGGCGCGACGGGGAAACGTGATGGCGAGGGAGAGGATGATCGTGCTATTCGATCAGTCGGCGAAGTTTCACGGGCTGCCAGTGGGTACCGGCAACAAGACCGAGAGATTGCTCGGCTACTTCACGTGGCACGCCGATGATTCGCCGCCGATCAATCCGCTCGGCGATCTGTTCAAGACGCAAGTCTGGCAGCTGGCGAAATTCCTTGGCGTTCCCGAAGTGATCGTAAGCAAGCCCGCGTCGGCCGATCTGATCGAAGGCCAGACGGACGAAGGAGATTTCGGAATCAGCTACGCCGACGCGGATGCGATTCTGAACTGGCTGCTCAGCGGATACAATCCAGCATCGCTGGTGGCGCGCGGTTTCGATCCGGACAAGGTCGAGCTCGTTCGGAAGCGACTCGCCGGAACACACTGGAAACGAAAGCTTCCGACAGTGGCGCTACTCAGCTCTACGGGGATCGGAGAGTCCTACCTCAGGCCCGTCGATTACTGATCGCTATTGCGCCTGGCAGGATCCGTCGGTGAGAGCGACCCTCGGAGGCAATCTGAACTCGCACGTCGACATGATTTTGTATTTGGTGTTGTACTCGCGCTCGCCGGCGGCGACCGCATCGAGTTTCCGAAAGAGCGCGACCGAATCGGTTGAGCGGGAGCAATAGACCAGATAGTACCGTGGGCCCCCGCACGCTCTCGAGCCGACGGGAGCCGTGCGGCATTGTCCGGCCGATAGGCATCCGTCGGTTTTGACGAGCGTCTGTGCCTCATGCTCGAGCGCGACGATCTGCGCCCAGTCTGCTTTCTGGTCGCCGGTGAGCACGATCTTGTCTCCGTCGGGACCGGACGGAGCGCCGCCCGGAACGCCCTGCGAGCACGAAGCCAGAATCATCACGGTTGCGAAAACACGAATGCCTCGGCTTATCATGCGGCCGCCTGGTGTGGGGATTCGACGATGAAGCACGAAGCCGGCCAGGCAAGGGGGCCTAAACCGATAGCCGCTGCGGCGCGCTATCTGCTATTTTTTGGGAGACAGCTCGACCCGCCCGCTGGAGAATCATGGCTACCAGAACGATCCCCGATCACAAATCCGCAGGATCACCAAGCGCTCGTCTCTCTCCCGAGCAGCTCGTTGCCGCCTATCGGAACATGCTGCTGTCGCGTCGGTTAGACGACAAGGAAGTCCAGCTCAAGAACCAGAACAAGATTTTCTTCCAGATCTCGGGCGCGGGCCACGAGGGCATTCTTACGGCGGCGGGGATGGTCCTGAAGCCGGCCTACGATTGGTTCTACCTGTATTATCGCGATCGCGCTCTCTGTCTCGAGCTTGGCGTTACGCCGGCCGAAATGCTTTATGAGGCGGTGGGAGCAGCGATTGATCCAGCTTCGGGCGGACGTCAGATGCCCAGCCACTGGGGACACAAAGCGTACAACATCGTGTCGGCTTCCTCACCGACGGGTACGCAGTTCCTGCAGGGCGTCGGGTCCGCGGAGGCCTCCCTCCGCGCCAAGCTGCTCGATATCCGGGAAGGATTCAAGAAAGACGAGGTGGTCCTCGTCACGACGGGCGAGGGTACGACCAGTGAAGGCGAATTCTGGGAATCCCTTAACACCGCATCGAACCTGAAGCTGCCTGTCGTCTATCTGGTCGAGGATAACGGCTACGCCATCTCGGTTCCGGTCGAAGTGAATACCGCCGGCGGCAACATTTCCAAGCTGGTTCGCGCCTTTCCCGATCTCCTGGTCGAAGAGGTGGACGGCTGCGATCTGCTCGCCAGCTACGACACCATGCAGCGCGCCGTCGACTACGCGAGGCAGCGAAAGGGGCCGGCGCTCGTGCACGCTCGAGTCATTCGTCCGTACTCCCATTCATTGTCGGATGACGAGACGAAGTACCGTCCACCCACCGAGCGCGACGCCGATGCGGCGCGCGATCCGGTGAAGCAGTTCCCGAAATGGCTCATCAGCGAAGGACACGCAACGGAAGAAGACCTCAAGGAAATGCGGGACGAGGTGGATGCGATCGTTCTGGCGGCGACCGACGACGCCCTCGCTCAGCCGCAGCCGGGCCCGGAAACGGTCTACTTCGGCGTTTACTCGCCCGACGTCGATCCGACCAGCGAGCAGTTCGACACCGAGGATGATCCGCAGTTCTCGGGTGAGCCGACGACCATGGTCGATCTGCTCAACTCCTGCATGCGGGACGAGATGCGACGTGACCAGAAGATTCTCGTCTTCGGCCAGGACGTCGCTGATGTCTCGCGAGAGCAACACCTCGACAAGGTCAAAGGCAAAGGCGGGGTGTTTACCGTCACGCGGGGACTCCAGAAGGAATTCGGCGGCGCGCGCGTTTACAACTCCCCGCTGGCGGAAGCGAACATTATCGGGCGCGCGATCGGTCTGGCCATGCGCGGATTCAAGCCGGTGGTCGAGATTCAGTTCTTCGATTACATCTGGCCCGCCTACATGCAGCTCCGGAACGAGCTAGCGACGATGCGCTGGCGGTCGAACAACAGCTTCTCCGCTCCAGTCGTCGTGAGGACGACGTACGGCGGATACATCCGCGGCGCGATCTATCACTCTCAGACGGGCGCCTCGATCTTCACGCATTGTCCGGGACTGCGCGTCGTGTGCCCGGCGACAGCGCTCGATGCCAACGGATTACTGCGCACGGCGATCAGGTGCGACGACCCGGTGCTCTTCCTCGAGCACAAGCACCTCTACCGCCAGACGTATAACAAATCGGCGTATCCCGGGCCCAACTTCATGATCCCCTTCGGCAAGGCCAAGGTTGTGCGCGAAGGAACCGACGTCACCGTCGTCACGTACGGCGCGACGGTTCGGCGTGCGCTCATGGCGGCAAACGCGGTTGCCGACGGCGGAATCTCGGTCGAAGTGATCGATCTACGCACGCTGAGCCCGTGGGACAGAGAGACGGTCTTCGAGTCCGTGAGGAAAAACTCGCGCGTCATCGTCGCCTACGAGGACTCTCTTTCCTGGGGTTTCGGCGCCGAGATCTCGGCGGCGATCGCGGACGAATGCTTCGCGTGGCTGGACGCGCCGGTGAAGCGCGTCGCGTCGGCCGACACCTTCGTTGGATACGCTCCGAGCCTCGAAGATGCAATTCTTCCGCAGATCGAGGATTTCAGACAGGCTTACGAAGAGATCATGAAGTTCTGAATGGCGTCGACGGATAAAAAAAGGCGGGCTCGTTGTGAGCCCGCCTTTTCATTTGGTATCCCTCAACTACCGGGGCGGTATAGCGCCGCCCTGAGCTCCGGTGGTTCCGGCCATGCCGGGAAGCGTTACCGGCGTAAACGTGGAAGGAATCTCGAACACCTTGGGATTCGCATCCACCCATTGAGCGGAAGTGACTTCTGCCTGTGTATTGGTGACTCGCGTCTGGCCCTGCGAGATCATCGTCGACGAGCTGGAAGCCCGGAGTGGCGTGGCGTTCGGGAGCTTCGCCTGCATCGCCTTCATCTTGTCCGCGAACTCCTTGCTGGAGCTGCCGAACATGGCGGCCATGTCGCCGCCGCTCAGGCTGGCGAAGGGGTTGATCACGCCCCTGATATCGTTCGCGTAGTAGTAATCGGACGTGCTCGAGATCTTCACGGTCTGCTCCTGACCCATCGCGCTGATGGTTATGGTCATGCCGGTGCCAATGCGGTAGTGCGAGGTCGGGTGGCCGAGTATCGCCGGACCAGCGCCAAGATTGTCGACCGTGGCTTCCGTTCCCGAGAAGGTCATCCTGACACCCGTCTGTTGCGCCTGCGCCAACATTTCGGCGGGCCGAACGCGAAGGTAGTGGGTGGCCTTGGAATCGAGGTACGTGACCGTCTTTCCGCTGTCGGAAAGGATCATGGTGACCTCACCGCCGGGCCCGCCGAGCGGACTGATCTGTGCGCCCGGTCCCTTCATTGTGAGGTCCATGCGCAGCTTGTCGGACGATCCGATTGCGTGACCCTGAATGACGCCGGTGTCTGGCATCCCCTGAGTGATCACGATCGTGCGAAAATCCATCGCCAGGTTCTTGCCAGCGGAGGGCGAGACGTTGGGGGCTGCCTGAGCACTGATGTAAGACAGCGGAGCGAGCGCGAATGCGGCGCTCGCGAAGCGCAAAATGAATCTCATGCTGAAAATCCCGATTCTTGTGTGGGAGACGGAGGGAGAGTACCAAAAAAGACGTTCGGGTCTGACTAAGCGTAACCCGGAAAGGCCGTTTAGTGCCCGGTGCGCGGCCATTTCACTGAGGCCACGATCGATGTCCCCAGGACCACTCCGACCACGCCAAGTGCCGCAACGATAGGGAGATGGATGAAGGGCTCGAGGAGCATCTTCGCTCCGATGAAGATAAGGACGACCGATAGCCCGAGCTTCAGGTACACGAACTTGTCCACCACATTCGCCAGCAGGAAATAGAGGGCCCTCAGGCCGAGCACCGCGCAGATGTTCGAGGTATAGACGATGAAGGGGTCCCGCGTGACGGCGAAGATGGCGGGGATGGAGTCCGTAGCGAAGATGATGTCCGTCGTGTCGACGATGAGCAGGACTATGAAGAGTGGGGTCGCTGCATACCGGTTCCTGCCCTTGGCGTCGGGCTCACGGACGAAGAACTTGTCGCCCCGGTAGTCGGGCGTCACCGGAATGAGTTTGCGCGCCAGACGGAGAACCGGGTCGCGCTCCGGGTTGTACGCCGCCTCGTCCTTCTGTAGCGCCATTCTCAGTCC
>DATHGO010000165.1:0-3378 GCA_035317585.1 Gemmatimonadaceae bacterium
ACGCGCGTTTCCAGCTGCGCCTTCTCGAGCACATCCTGGAGCGCGAGCGCGTTGATGACCGTAGCGAGCATGCCCATGTAGTCGGCGCCGACGCGGTCCATTCCCATTTTCGAGAGCTGCGCGCCACGAACAATGTTTCCACCGCCGATCACCAGACCGACGCCCGCTCCCATTTTGACGATGTCCGCAACCTCGGTCGCGAGGCGCTCGAGGATCGTGAAATCGAAGCCGCCGCCCTTCTGTCCGGCGAGCGCCTCGCCGGACAGTTTGAGAAGAACCCGTTTGTACTTTAGGTCTGGCAACTAGACCTCTTCTGGTTGGTTAACTGCAACTGAACGGGAAACTGACAACTGAACGGGTGCCAGACGCGAGTAGCGTAGTTGGCAGATTTTAGTTTATGACTCCCTGACTTATCCCCTTGGCGTGACAGTAACTGCCGGTGCCCCGACCGGCGTTAGGAAAGTCCGGGCGTCGTGAACTCGAAACTAGCATCTCTGCCACTGACGCCTGGCACCCGTTCTGTTGCACTTCAAAACCGTACGGTACCGGATAGCTAATCCTCGCCCATCTGGAACCGAACGAACCGCCTTACCTGAATGTTCTCTCCCAGCTTCGCCGACGCTTCCTTGATCAGATCGCCGATCGTCTTTTTGGGCTCACGAACCCACGCCTGGTGAACAAGAGCGACGTCCTTGTAGTACGACTCGATCTTCCCGGCGACGATCTTCTCGATAAGGTGATCGGGCTTGCCGCTCTCCTTCACCTGCTCCAGGAAAATGCGGCGCTCCTTCTCGACCTTGTCCTGCGGCACCTGATCCTTGTCGACGGCAACCGGAGCCGCGGCAGCGATGTGCTCGGCGACGTACTTCACCAACTGCTTGAAGTCGTCGGTGCGCGCGACGAAGTCGGTCTCGCAGTTCACTTCCACCATCACGCCGACCTTGCCGTTGTGGTGGATATAGCTGCCGATCACGCCTTCGCTCGTCTGCTTGCCGATGCGCTTCTCGGCCTTGGCAATTCCCTTGGTGCGCAGGTACTCGATCGCCTTCTCCATGTCGCCATGGTTCTCCTCGAGCGCCTTCTTCGATTCCATCATACCCGCGCCGGTACGCTGGCGCAGAGTCTGAACGTCTTTTGCGGTGAATTTCTCTTTTGTAGTCATCATCCTGTCTCGTGAAAACGCCGCCGGAATTTTCCGGCGGCGTGAAAGTTAACCTTCCTGCTCTGGCTCGGTGGCTTCCTCTGTTCCGCCACCTTCTTCGCCGCCTGTCTTGAGCCGAGCGGCAATTGCTTCGGGCTTCGCCCGTCGCCTGCGTGGCCGCTTTTTCCTCTTCTTGTCGCCTTCGCCTTCTGGCTCGGCGCCGCGATCGGAGCTGTAGGTGTACGATTCGGCCTCTTCGACCTCCTCTCGCACCGGAGCCTCACGCCGCGCTTCGACGATCGCATCGGCGATCGACTTGGTCATCAGCTCCACCGAACGGATCGCGTCGTCATTACCCGCGATCGGAACCGTGATCAGATCCGGATCAGCGTTCGTGTCGACGAGCGCGATGAGCGGGATTTGCAGCTTGTTGGCCTCGTTCACCGCGATCCGCTCCTTCTTGGAGTCGATCACGAACATGAGACCGGGAAGGCGCGTAAGGTTCTTGATACCGGCAAGGTTCTTCGAAAGCTTGTCGCGCTGACGACTCATCATCAGCTGCTCTTTCTTGGTGTAATTCTCGAAGTCACCACCGGCCTCGCTGCCCGCCTCCAGCTCTTTCAGGCGACGCACCTGCTTCTTCACCGTCTGGAAGTTCGTCAGCAAGCCACCGAGCCACCGCTCCGTCACGTACATCGCTCCGCAACGCTCGGCCTCGCTCTTCACAATGTTGACGAGCTGGCGCTTCGTACAGACGAAGAGGACGTTGTCACCGCGCAGGATCACTTCGCGCGCGAGCTTCTGCGCGAGCTCCAGCTGTCGTAACGTCTTCTGCAGATCGATGATGTGGATGCCGTTTCTCTCCGCGAAGATGAAACGACGCATCTTCGGGTTCCAACGACGGGTCTGGTGTCCGAAATGGACACCGGCTTCGAGTAGCTGCTCCAGGTTTGGCTGAGCCATTAAGTAGTGATTCCTTCGGGGTTAACGCTTCGAGAACTGGAACTTCTTTCTTGCTTTCGGACGGCCCGGCTTCTTGCGCTCGACCGCTCTTGCATCGCGCGTCAGCAGCGCCAGGTCGCGGAGCTTCCGGCGGTGCGATTCGTCCAGCCTTACGAGCGCGCGAGCGACAGCGAGACGGAGTGCCCCTGCCTGTCCCGTGAGCCCGCCACCTTCGACCTTCGCCTTCACATCGTAGCGCCCGAGCGTATCGGTGATCGTGAACGGCTGCTGGATGGCGGAGACGTGCGCGGGGCGGGGAAAATAATCTCCCAGCGTGCGTCCGTTGACCGACCACTTGCCGGATCCCGGCTTGATGTAGAGACGGCAGACGGCTTCCTTGCGCCGTCCGATCGTGTGCATGGTGTCAGGCATTACTTCTCACTCTTCTTGTTGAGGACGAGCACTTTCGGCTGCTGCGCGGCATGAGTGTGCTTCGCATCGGCGAACACGCGGAGCTTGTTGCGGAGCTTCTGGCGTCCGAGCGCAGTCTTGGGCAGCATGCCATAGACCGCCTTCTCGATCACGCGCTCGGGGTGCTTGGTGAGCATCATCTCGAACGGCGTGAACCGCTCGTGACCCATGTACCCCGTGTGTCTGAAATAGCGCTTCTGCTCCGCCTTCTTGCCCGTGACGCGGACCTTGGCAGCGTTGATGACGATGACGTTGTCGCCCGTATCCATATGGGGCGTGAACATCGGCTTGTGCTTGCCACGTATGATGTTGGCGACCGCGGTCGCCAGACGGCCGAGGACCTGGCCTTCGGCGTCGACGATGTACCACTGGTGCTCGATATCCCGCGGGGTCGCGGAGTATGTCTTCATGTGAAGCGGAACGATATGTAAGTGCCGGCCCCCTTTGGTCGAGTAGGGTTCCAAGCGGTTAATTGCCACTAAGTGGTTTTGCGACAGCCTTTTAAGCTATCGGCGACGGGAAGGCGTGTCAACCGCGGACGCCCGCGAAAATAGAAAGGGCCGGGGGATACCGGCCCTTTGCTTATTCGCGGAATTTTCCCCGCAAATCGTCTACAGCCAACTCGCTACGCCGCCGTGATGGCCGCAGGCGCCACGACGATTCCGAGCGTGCGAGTACAGCCCATCCTTGCATCGCGCGATTGCGCCAGCTGGATTGTTGTCGTCGGCGGCTCCCGAACCGACGACAGCTGAGTTCGCGTTGGCTCGCGTCTGGGCCCTAGCCGAAGCTCGAGGCGTGGGTACCGATGCGCGCGGCGCGGCCGC
>DATHGO010000166.1:0-2538 GCA_035317585.1 Gemmatimonadaceae bacterium
CACGGCCAGGAGCGGTTCGAGGCGGGCTATGGCACTCGGCTCGCCCGCCACAACGATGGTCAGCTTTCCTGCCGCTGCGAGCTCGGGGCGACCGAAGACCGGAGCGGCTATGTATTCGAGACCCCGGGCTTTGTGTCGCGCGGCGAGCTCGCGGGCCAGAGCGACCGAGACCGTGGCCATGTTCACGTGTACGAGACCCTTCGGGGCACCATCGAGCAGCGGGTCGATCACCGCGCGGACGGCCGCGTCGTCCGCGAGCATCGAGAACACGGCGTCGCCGCTGAATGCTTCGCGAGCGGTTGAGGCTGGGGTCGCGCCCAGACGCGCGAGCGCATCGACAGAGGCTCGCGAGCGATTCCACACCCGCACCTCGTTGCCGGCCTTGATGAGATTCTCGCAGATGCGTGAACCCATCGTGCCGAGGCCAATGAAACCGATGTTCATCATGCACCCCCGGTGCTGTTACGTCTGAAGGTACTCTCACCCGATTCTTCTGCTAGTCAATCCGGAATAGCCCGAGATCAGCCTATCGACCGAGGTAGGTGCACTACGTTTGCAGATCAGGTAAATGCCGACCTCCTCGCATTCCTGAAATCCTGAGGTTAGCATGTGACGAGGGCTCCCAACGGGAGTCCCGCCCCAGGATCGTGGGGACAATTCATCAACCTCGTGGGAGGAGTTATGACGACGACATTAACACCGAAGAAAACACAGGACCTCTCGCGCAGGCGCGAGGCTCCGCTATTGACCCCGACTGACTTGAAAGCAGTCGCGACAAAAAACATTTCTGCGGCGATGAACGGCATCCTGGCCGATACATTCGCGCTCTACATCAAGACCAAGAACTTCCATTGGCACATGAGCGGACCGCACTTTCGCGATTACCATCTGCTGCTGGACGAACAGGCCGATCAGATCTTCGCGATGACTGATCCGATCGCGGAGCGGGTGCGCAAGCTGGGCGGTCTCACTATCAGGTCGATCGGCCATATCGCGCGTAACCAGCGTCTGCAGGACAACGATGCGGAGTACGTCGAGCCGTCGGACATGCTCGCCGAGCTTCGCGAGGACAACAAGACGCTCACGTCGAGCCTACGGCAGGCGCATAACGTGTGCGAAGAGCATGGTGACGTCGCCACCACCAGCCTGATCGAGATCTGGATCGACGAGACCGAGCGACGCACCTGGTTCCTGTTCGAGGCAGGTCGTCACGGCGATTCGAGCGGACATTAACGACATCACCACCGCGATCATTGGAGTCGGAAAAATTGGGTCGATCCTGGCCCGCAATCTCGTACAGGGCGGCGAGCGCGTAATCCTGGCCAATCGGACAGGAACAAGGCAGTGCTTTCGGCTGGCGAAGCAACAGATGGGTCAAACGGCTCAGGTGTTGGAGCTGTTCATGTTGACCGCTTCACCTGGATAGCGCGATGCGCAGTCCTGGTACGATCGCGCTCCGCGTCGCCTGCGCGTTCCCCGGGTGGATGACGTATTGGACGTCGGGCTGTACGGCGAGCCACGAACCCAGTTGCGTGAGGTATGTGAGCTCGATCGCCGTTTCCGCGTCGGTAGCGCGCGAGCTTGCGGACAACTGGGCGCGCTGGTAGTGCGATCCGCTCAGTGCGGTCGCTACACCTAGCCCCAGTTCGTCCTGCGCGCGACCCGCGAAGGGGGCAGTGCGAGTCACGCCGCCTCCCACATAGCCACCGACCTGATTTACGCGTCCATCGCCCACCCCGAGCTGTATGAAAGCCGTCAGTACTCCAGGCCGCCCGCGTCCAGCCGCCCACACAGTCTGATCTCCGATGAGGTACAGGCCGCGGCTACCACGATGCCGAACCGGCGCCCCAGTTGAAAGCGTGTCAACCAGATCGGAGAATCGGGCAGTGTAGTACCACCCGCCAACCGCGATCTTCCCGAAAAACGGGCGCGTGACTCCGCGTCCAATCTGAAAGCGCGGGTGCATCGGCATGCCCGCTGTGTCCGGACGCGACAGGAGCGCCACTTCGCTGACGAACAAGGCGCCGACTGGCGCTGCGAAGAGGCGGATTCCTCCCCCGCCGCCGACCGGCGCGCCGTTCAGCACCGCCGTGCGCCACACAACGTTTGGCGATGGCTTGAGCTCGACGCGGCCGCCAACTGAGGTTTTGGGGAAGATCGATGGTCCCGCCACACCACTCTGCGCCAACTCGGGCCCGAATCCGAACGAGCTATTGATGAAGAGTGCCCCCGACTGCAGACGGTAGAACTCCGTGCTCAGATCGTAGCGTCCCACAAGCAGCGACAGCCGATCGCCAGCCAGGTTCTGCTGGAGCCAGGCCTCCTCGAGTCGCACCCCACCGGGCGCCTGAATATTGCTCACACCCTGCACGTCGCCCACCAGATCGCTCGGCGCACCTCCATGTGTACCAATCACGAACAGAAAAGCGCGCGCGTGCGGCCAGTCGACGAGCCGCCGGAGTGAAAGTGTGAGCTGAGCGCCCGCCACGCCCAGTGCGGTCGTGCCGCGTCGCGTGCCTCCGGCCGCATCTCCCACGA
>DATHGO010000167.1:0-3727 GCA_035317585.1 Gemmatimonadaceae bacterium
GAGCTCGCAAGCAGCGGATATTGTCTCGCCAAGCCTGGATCACAGTATCTGGTTTACTCTCCCGGCGGAACGAGTGTTACTGTGAATCTCAGCGCCGTGCCCTCAACCGTCAGCCTGACGGTCGAATGGTTCAACACGAGCACCGGTGTTGCGACAGTCGTCGGAACCGTAGCGGGGGGAGGGACCCGGCAGTTGCGACCGCCGGCGAGCGGGGGCAAGGTCGTATTCGTGCATTGAGTTTGGCAACCGCGAGGCAGGATCCCGATGCAATCGCTTGTGCCGAGAGGCCAAGAGATTAAATCCGGACGGTCCAACTCGAGGTGACAGCGAAATCGAACTACGGGTTCTTACCCGGCCCTGGCTTGACCAATTCACTCCGGCCAACTCTGTCCAGGCAGCGACGATACTCCGGGATCTCGTTGTGCGCTAAAGCAGTGATGCGAAATGTCTCGGTGTGTCTCGCGAGAGTGTACATCGCATCGAACTCGTAAAGCGGGCGCGCGGCGCGATCGCTGAGCGCCCAGCGCAACCGCGCCTGGACCAGACGGGAAGAGAGGGCGTCCGTGGCTAGGCCGGTCGCCTCCACCGAGCCGACATCGATCGCCCGATACATCTCGAGAATGCGGTCGATTGTCTTCCGCCACTCCGCCGCATTCGCGACGCGGACGCTCACGTCGTCGCCACCATCGCTCGCGACATGCACCGTGTCTGCGAAATGCTTCGCTATGGCGGGCGCATCCTGCCGAATGAACGCGGTGCAATAGGATGTGAAAAACGCGCGAACGTCTGCCGTAATCTTGCTCGACCGCACTCGCCCTCCATGAGCAATTGTGCATCCTGGCCCCTGGCGCTGAGCCGCAAGCGCCGTGCGCACCGTTGAAATCGACTATTCGCGGCCTAAGCTGGCCGCCATTCCTGCGGAAACGGATGCATTTGCACCCCTTTTTTCGCGACAAAATGAGGCCTGAAAATGACCTCCAGCAGATTGCTATTCGCCTCGCAATTTGCGGCAAATTGAGTTACTAAAGTAGATTAGCGGAGTGGCATAATTGCTTGGTAGGCAATGGGTTAGAGTTAAGGCCTTACCTGGCAAAATGATTGCTTTACTACCGGTTGCCAGACCGAGAAACGTCGCGTCTCTTAGGTGTAGAGGGCAGCGTCTTCGCCTTCGCCAAAACGATTCAGGAGATTTTGAATGAGCAACAAAAAGGGCTTCACTCTAATCGAGCTACTCATCGTCGTCGTGATCATCGGCATCCTTGCCTCGATCGCGATTCCGAAGTTTGCAAATACGAAGGACAAGGCCTATGTCGCGCAGATGAAGTCCGATCTGCGCAATCTCGCGACCTACGAAGAGCAGTATGCTGCCGATCAGGGTGGCGCGTATTTCGGTGGAACCGCGACGATGGCTGCGCCTCTCCAGGGGTTCACGCCATCGCAAAACACCACGATTGTAGTAGTGAACGTTGCCGGCCCGCCGCCTGCATGGAGCGCGACAGCTACGCACTCGCTGTCCGCGAAGACATGTGATATGACCAACGGCGTGATTACCTGCGCGTAATCAGCCTGGCCGATCGATACGAAAATGGGAGCGCCGAGAGGCGCTCCCATTTTCATTCCTACCGTGAGCGAATTCACTGTCCGGACGATCCACCCCGGCCGGGAAGCCTCGGTGAAGCCTGCTCCGATTGTAATCTCGCCGTGAACCTCTGGGACTCCGAGATCCGTTCGACCTCCAGCGCGATTGCATCGACCGCTGCTTCGATGTGCTCGAGCCGCCCGTTGATGGAACTCAACTCCCGGGGCGGTACTGGCCGCGGCTCCAGCCACTTGGTGATCAAACGAACAATCGGAAACCCGAGGATGATTGTTACGAGTCCTGGTACGACCCACGAGAATACTTCGTGAACGATTAGGTTTGGATCTGGCGGCATTTGAGTCCTTGATGGTGTACTGACCTTGTACCCCCATACGGTAGCAGCATTTGAGGGTTTCGGCGCGTAGCTTTGACGGCAAACGAATTGCACCCTTTCAACCGAAAGCGCAATCCAGCGGTACACCCGGAGGCTCCACGTGCGACCGATCGCCCTTGCCCTTACTCTGCTTGTCCTGGCCACCGCCTGCGAGAACAGCAACGATCCGTTTCTCTTCGGCATCGGAGGAGGCGGCGGAGGAGGTGCCATCACGCCGGCCCAGGCCTCTGGCAACTGGTCGCTCACTCTGACGCATACGACTACGCTCCCTTGCACAACAGTATCGCTCACGGACGGCACGGTGCTGACCGCGCACCTCGACGTGCTGGCGGACGGAACCCTCAACAGCTCCACGAGCACCTGGCAGAACCCCTCGACCTCGGCGGTATTCCCGCTCACCGGCAGTGTGCGACTGAGCGATGGATTCTCCGACCTCATCTTCAGTTCGGGGGGTGGCAGCGGAATGGAGCTCCGCGGAACGATGACCACCACGGGAACGATTACCGGAACTCTCACCGATCCCGCACCCGGACTGTCGCCAATGTTCAGCTCCAATGGGTGCGAGTACTCGACATCTGGCACCAAGGCCTGATCGGGTACCTCTGTCCCAGCGGACGCGGCCAATTCAGCGCACTCTTCCCACGAAATCGAACTCCGCCACAAGATGAAATCGAAAGACATTGTTTATGTGAACGGCAGCTTTGTTCCTCGCGCGGAGGCGCGCATTTCCGTCGAGGACCGTGGTTTCGTCTTCGGGGACGGAGTGTATGAGGTCGTGCGCGTCATCAGCGGAAGGCTGTTCGCCGCACGGTTTCATAACGAGCGTTTGAAACGAAGTCTCGACGGAGTGCGAATTTCGCTCTCCCCCGCCGATTCTCCGGAGCGTTTCGTGGAAATCGGTAAGCAGCTTCTCAGGGAGAACGGTCTCATCGAGGGCCAGGCGACCCTGTACATCCAGGTCACGCGTGGTGCTGCGACGCGGGCGCACAATTTTCCGCAGCCCGAGGTTCCGCCCACAATCTACATTTCGGTTGCCCGCTTCATGCCTTATTCCGACTTGGGCCTGACCGGCGCGCCGGCGATCTCACATCCCGACTTGCGGTGGGGCCGCTGTGACCTCAAGACGTTGAATCTTCTTCCCAACGTGCTTGCGTCCCAGACGGCAAAAGAGAAAGGGGCATTCGAAGCAATGCTGATACGCGACGGCGTCGTGACGGAAGGAACGAAGACGAATTTCTTTGGCGTCGTCGATGGGTCGCTTCGCACCCATCCGTCCGACACCCACATCCTCCCGGGAATCACTCGGTCGGTGTTGCGTGATCTCGCGCGCGAAGTGAACATCGATCTCGATGAGACTCCGATCCGGTCCGACGAGATCCCGCGCCTGAGTGAGCTTTTCCTCACCGGCACTACCACCGACGTGATGCCAGTCGTGAAGCTCGACGACAAGCCGGTCGGGAAGGGCAAACCAGGGGAGCTGACGCGAAAGTTGCAGCGAGTTCTCGCCGAGAGTCTTGCTTCGGGCGGCGACTAGACGCGCTCGCTCGCAGGCGACGAGAGACGCGTCGATACGAGCGGAATGAGCGATTGATTCAAATCACTTCAATCGCTAGCTTTCGCGTCGTTACGCGCCAGTAGCTCAGTTGGATAGAGCAACAGCCTTCTAAGCTGTGGGTCGGGGGTTCGATTCCCTCCTGGCGCGCCAAGCGACCGCAAGCGCCGTTAGCTCAATTGGCAGAGCAAATGACTCTTAA
>DATHGO010000168.1:0-4321 GCA_035317585.1 Gemmatimonadaceae bacterium
GGAGCCACGAACAGGAACTCGGCATCCTTGTCGATGAAACGCTCGATGAGCCAGGGACATGCGATGCGGTCGATCTTGGGTCGCTCTCGTGTAACCCACTTCATTGTGACCTCCTGTAAGGATCACACGCGTTGCTTGCGAAAGAATGCGTACAAGTCGTCCAGCACCGCGGCTCCGCGTTCTATTCGTGCGGGATCGTCCTCGTGTGCCTGGACGATCCCGCTTATTAGTCCCGAGATTCCGGCGGTCTCTGGCCGATTGAAGCGATCGTCCTTGCAGTCAATGTCGTGCACTACTTCGCCGATCGCGCGGAGTGCCCCGTCGCGTAGACCGAATTGGCGAACGAGCGTCTGAAACGTGCAGTCCTCTCCGACGTGAGTGTATTCGGCTTCGAACATGTCGAATCGGAGCTCGCCACGTTTCGGCTTGTACCCGCGCGCCGCAACGAACTTGAATCGCGCCTCGGCGTCTATGAAGCGGCGAATGAGCCACGCGCTCGCGATGCGGTCTACATGCACGTTCTGACGAGTGACCCAGGTTCGCCCCGGTTCAACCTGATGAACTTCAGCCGCCGCATTATTCTCGGCCCCGCCAAGCCCTCGTTCGGTCTCGAGCATCGCTTCCAGCTCCTCATCGGAAATACCGCCGACAAACTCTGCCTCGGCGATCACGGCGCTCCCGCCCTCTGCTTCAATCTCTCGTCTCAGCCACTGCAGATCCTCCAGCGCTTCTTCACCACTTGGTAGGGCGTACACAGTCTGCTTGATCGCTATGGCGCCCAGCTTCCGAAGTCGGCGTCTGATCTTCACCCGCAGGTAGTCCGGCTTCGGCGGGAGCTGGTGGATGAAGAGGAGCCATCGTGGCGCACTCTCTTCTCCCTGCTCATTGGCTTCTCCTGAATCACTCATTGCTTCAACTGTATCACGGCTGCGTTTCGGCGTCAAGCTCTTACCGAGCTCGGAATGCGACGTTGGACTCCGGGACTATCGGTGTCGCCACGGCAGGTGTGAGGAGCACAACTCCAGGATAAATTGTTGGCCGCAGGTCCCGGATCAAATCTCCGCCCGCGGTCCCCCAACAATCCCCCATCTGATGCGCAAGCTTTTTTCATGGCTCCTTGTGCTGTTTGCCGCGCAGCCGATTGGCGCGCAGCAATCGCGGCCATTCGACTTCTCCATCAAGAACATCATGCGCGGGCCGGAGTTGTATGGCCGGCATCCGGACAACATCCACTGGAGCGCGGACAGCAGGTGGATCTACTTCACCTGGCTCGAGCCGGGCACCGACTGGCGTGAGACGCCGAAGCAATTCCGCGTGCGCGCGGTGCCGGGCGCAAAGCCCGAGCGGGTATCGATTCAACAGGCGGACTCGACCGGCTATCGATTCGCGCCGGCCGAGCGCTCGCACAACGGCAGGTACTCCGTTGTCGAGTTCAACGGCGACATCTACATCAACGATCTCACCACCGGCACAGTCAGACGCCTCACCCAAACTGTGGAAGCAGAGCACAACCCGCAGTTCTCGGCCAACGACCGGGAGATTTTCTTCGTTCGCAACAACAACATCTATTCGATGGATATATCGTCGGGCTTCCTGCGTCAGGTGACCGACATCCGGCAGGGCCCCGCGCCGGCTGATTCGTCGAAGGCGCAGGGACAGCGCGGCCGGCTCGAACAGCAACAGCGCGACCTCCTCGAGGCAGTCCGCGATCGCATCCGCGCCGACAGCATCGCGCGCCTGGAACGGCTGCAGCGCGACTCGCTTGGGCTCCGGCCCGTTTATCTACAGAGTGGTGAGCAGGTGGCGGACTTCTCGATCTCGCCCACTGGCACGTCGCTCCTGATCACGACTCGCACGCCGGCCGCCGGAAATCGAACGACCGACATTCCGCAGTACGTCACCCGCTCCGGATACACCGAAGAGAGTCGGGTGCGCACCAAGGTCGGAGATGCGGAGCAGAAAGGGCGCGTCGCGCTGATCACGATCCCAACGGCGGCGGTAACCTGGCTCAAGCCGTTCGCGGCCGACACGACCACTGGCAGCTCCGACTTGCTTGGCTGGAACGACACTGGTACGCGAGCACTGCTCTACTCGTACAGCGGCGACAACAAGACCCGAGTACTGGAGACCGTAGACGCTGGCGCGAAAACCACGATCCTCGAGACTGCTCGCGACAGCGCGTGGATCGGCGGTCCCTGCAGCGAGTGCGGAGGCTGGTACGGCGGCGGCACCGGTCGCGTCTGGTTTGTGTCCGAAGCAGACGGATTCGCGCATCTCTACACGATCGCGCCCGATGGAACGGGAAAGCAGCAGCTCACCAAGGGCAAATGGGAGGTCCGGGACGTCGCGCTCTCGCCCGAGGATCGTTGGTTCTACCTGCAAACCAACCAGGTCTCACCGTTCGAGCAGCATCTCTACCGCATGCCGACGGCGGGCGGAGCAATGGAGAAGATCACGACCAGAACGGGCAGACATACCGCGGTCGTATCGCCGGATGGCCAGCTCGTCGCCGATGTCTACTCGTACGTGAATCGTCCGCCCGACTTGTTCCTGCTCAGCGACAGGCCGGGTGCCGAAATGTCGCAGCTGACGGTTTCTCCGAGCGCGGAATGGGTGTCGTTTGCGTGGCTCGTGCCGGAGATCGTGATGATTCCGGCGTCCGACGGCGTCCAGGTGCCGGCGCACATTTACCGGCCGAGCGACATGCACGCGCAGCCGAATGGAGCGGCAGTGATCTTCGTGCACGGCGCCGGATACCTGCACAACGTCGGGAATTTCTGGTCGGAGTATCCGCGCGAGTACATGTTCAACCAGTTTCTCGCGTCCCAGGGCTACACCGTCCTCGATCTGGATTATCGCGGCTCGGATGGGTACGGGCGCGACTGGCGGACGGCGATCTACCGGCACATGGGCGGCCGGGACCTTCAGGACCAGGTGGATGCGTCCAAGTACCTCGTCCAGACTCTAGGGGTTAACCCCAAGCACATCGGCATCTACGGGGGGAGCTACGGCGGGTTTATCACCCTTATGGCCTTATTTACCGAGTCTCCGCACTTCGGGGCCGGCGCGGCCTTGAGAAGCGTCACCGACTGGGCGCACTACAATCAGGGTTATACCTCAAATATCCTGAATCTCCCGCAAAACGATACGCTGGCATATCGTCAGTCGTCTCCTATTTACTTCGCGGAAGGTCTTCAGGACCCGCTGCTGATGGCGCACGGAATGGTAGACACCAATGTCCACTTTCAGGATATCGTAAGGCTAACCCAACGATTCATCGAGCTTGGCAAGACGCGCTGGGAGCTTGCGGTTTATCCGGTCGAGGATCATGCATTCGTAAGACCCTCGTCGTGGGCGGATGAGTACCGCCGCATCTTCGAGCTGTTCGAGAGATATCTGCCGGTTCGTAATTCGTCCAAATGATCAACTACATCACCTCAATGCTCACCCGCGCCGCCTCCATAGTCCGAGCAGTTCTCGGCGTCCCCGACTACGGGCGCTATCTATCGCACATGCGGTCTGCTCACCCGGGCGATCGGGTAATGAGCGAGACAGAGTTCCGGCACACCCGCATGAACGACCGCTACAACCGCGCGGGGTCGAAGTGCTGCTAAAGCCGTAGCTGTGCAACAACTGATTCGGCTGGCGTCTCCACAGAGACCTCAACCGAGTCAGAAAATGAAAGCAACAGCATTGCTCGTTATCGCCGCCTGCGCCCTCACCGGGTGCGGTGGCGATTCTTCTTCACCGGCCAATGGCCGCGGTACCGCCACCGACCGCGTGGAGCTCTCTGCCAAGGCGATGAGTCAGACCGGCGCGATGCCGACCTCCGGAGTGGCAGGCGGGGAATTCGGTGTCATAGGGGGTCAGCCGAGCTCCCCCGCCATCGCAGAATCGCCGTCTCTGTCGCGCGAAGACGCGGCGCCCCAGGCGAGCGCTCCCGACAATGCTCTACAGAACCTGAATTCCGCGATCGCCGCGCCCACGATGGTGATTCGCACGGGCCAGGCGTTCGTCGAAGTCGACAAGGTCGATCCGGCGATTCTCAAAATCCGGCAGTTGGCCGCGCAGGTCGGGGGCTACATCGCCAACTCCTCCATCAGTGGAGGCCGCGATCAGATCAGGCAGGCGACGCTCGAGCTCAAGATCCCGGCGCCGAGGTACGAACAGGCGGTGGGTTCGCTCTCGACGATCGGAAAGGTCGAGACGGTGAACTCGACGGCCCAGGACGTCGGCGAAGAGTTCGTCGATGTAACAGCTCGCGTCAGCAATTCACGGCGTCTCGAGGAGCGGCTGATCACGCTGCTTTCCACCAGAACCG
>DATHGO010000169.1:0-14336 GCA_035317585.1 Gemmatimonadaceae bacterium
TTTCGCACCGCCGCCTGTTAACTCGGAGAGCCCGGGTAGTTTTCGGTGGTGTCCGCGTTGCCGGACGCGCTGCTCGCCGATCCGCGCGCGGTGGATGCCTGCTGGCGCCTCAGCTCGATCTCGGCTTCGAGTCGGGCCGCATCAGTGTCGTGAGTCTCGAGCGTCGCCTTGAGGCGATCGTAGGTGGCCGCATCGAGATCACCGCCGCTCTTTTTTGACCGATAAACCGCGTAGCCGAGCGCCTGCGCGGCCTTGTCTGCCAGCTGTCGGGTGCGGAAGGCCTCGAGTCTGGTCTTTCCGTCGTCGAACGCGTCCTGCGCCACTTTGCCGGCGCGATCGAGCTCCTGCTTCAGTCTATCGAGAAGTGCCATTGTCGTCTCTTGTAAAGGATCCTACAGTTAATCTTACGCAAAACTTCAGCCCGTTGTTTCTTACGGACGACCGCAACTTAAGACTACCGGCCGGGGGCTGTGGGCGGGTCAGTTTGGGGCTGCGGGCTGTTGAATTCTGAGGCACGCGCTGAGAAACGGCCAATAAAAAAAGCCCCGTGAGGGGCTTTTTGGATGCTGGCAGCGCTTACGCCGCGCTCGTCTCGACGTCTGGATAGACGCTGACCTTGTAGCGGGTGCGGCTCTTGTGCTCGAATTTCACGACGCCATCGATCAGTGAGTAGATCGTGAAATCAGTTCCCAGGCCGACGTTGCGGCCGGGGTGCCATTTCGTGCCGCACTGGCGGACGATGATGTTCCCGGCGACGACCTTTTCACCGCCGAACTTCTTGACACCGCGGTACTGCGGATTGCTGTCGCGTCCGTTACGCGATGAGCCTACGCCTTTCTTGTGAGCCATTACTTCTCTCCCCCGCTCTTCTTGCCGAAGGCGATGTCCTTGATGCGGACCTCGGTGAACTTCTGCCGATGGCCCTGCTTTTTCGCGTAGTTCTTGCGGCGCTTCTGCTTGAACACGACGATCTTGTCGTCGAGTCCCTGCTTGACGATCTCGCCCGTGACGTGCGCGCCCTTGAGGCCCGGAGCGCCGACGTGGGTCTTGTCGCCGTCGGAGCCGAGGATGACGTCGTCGAAGGTGACCTTTGAACCGGCGTCACCAGGCATGCTTGGAATTCTGATTGTCTTTCCCGACTCGGCGCGGAACTGCTTGCCGCCGGTCCGGATGATTGCGTAAGTCATACTGAGCGTTACGGTTAGGTTGGGCGATACAGCCTTTAAAGTTAAATGACGAGTCTGAGCGGGTCAACCCTCGGGGGGAACTGCAACTGAACGAGTGCCAGACGTCAGAGGCATAGTTGCCAGTTTGAAGTTCACTACGCTCCGACTTATCTCGCACGGGTCAGGGGAAAACAACCCCGTGTGCCCTGCACGCCACTGCGGAACGTCCCGGCGTGGTGAACTAGCGACGGACAACTACGCTACTGACGTCTGGCACCCGTTCAGTTGCAGGTTTCAAACGATCCCACTACGTCCTACGCAATAGCGTACTGCTGCGTGACATCCCGTCCCTGCGCCTTGACGACCAACTTGAACTCGTCCGGCTTGAGCAACGGATCATCGCGGAACTCAAGCGAAAAGTTCGCTGCCTTCTGAAGCTTCTGCGCGAGATCGCGCTCCTGTTCGAGCACGTACATCGCAACGTCCGGGTGCAGTTTCACCAACAGGTTGTCGCGACGCCCTTCGACCGCCATCCGCTTCACCGAGCGCTCCATCCGCCGCACGATGGTTTCGGGCGTCAGCACCCGCCCCGTTCCATTGCACGTCGGACAGGCCTCGGTCGAAGACTGATAATGGCTTTGGCGCACCCGCTGCCGCGTCATCTCGATCAGTCCCAGATCGCTGACGGCGAACGCCTTGGTTCGAGCGCGGTCACGTGAGAGATGTTGCCTCAGCTCCTGGAGGACACGGTCGCGGTTCGCCTTGGTCTCCATGTCGATGAAATCACAAACGATGATTCCGCCGACGTCCCGCAGCCGGAGTTGGCGCGCGACTTCCTGCGCTGCTTCCATGTTGGTTCTGAGAACCGTTTTCTCCGGATCCTTCTTGCCGGTGTAGCGTCCCGAGTTGACATCGATCGAGACCAGGGCCTCAGTCGGCTCGATGATCAGATAACCACCCGAGGGAAGGTCGCAGCGCCGCTTGAAGATGTCTCTGATCTCCGACTCGATGCCGGCCGTGTCGAAGAGCGGAACCTGGGATTCGTGGAGCTTTACTCTCTCGATCAGATCGGGTGCGATGTCCTTCAGATAGCCCACGATCTCGTTGTAGACCTGCTTCGAGTCGACGGCGAGACTGTCCACCTTGTCGCTGAAGATGTCGCGCACCAGTCCGCGGGTGAGTCCGCTCTCGCGGTTTACCAAGGACGGTGCCTTCTGGAAGTGCATCTTTCGCTTGATCTTCTTCCACTGCGACATGAGGCTGTTGAGCTCGCGCTGCAACATCTCCGGCGTCACGTCTTCGCTCACGGTCCGGACGATCACGCCACCTGATTTATCGGGAAGAATGCTCTGGACCTGTTCCTTGAGCCGGGCCCGTTCGGTCGAGGATCCAATCTTTCGGCTGACGCCCACCTTCGATGAGTCGGGGATGTAGACGAGGAATCGGCCCGCGAGTGAGATCTGGGCCGTGACCCTTGGACCCTTGGTCGAGATCGGCTCCTTGGAGATCTGGACCAGAATGTCCTGGCCTCGCTTTAGAGCTTCTTGAATGAGTGGGGCTTTCGCGCGGCGGCCGTTGCTGCCGTTTCCGCCGTTGCCGTTCTTCTTCTCGACCGGCTCGTCGCTTTCATCGTCGTCGTCCTCATCTTCGTCTTCCGCTTCATCGGCGGTCTGCCTGACGAGATCGGAGGCGTGGAGGAAGGCGCTTTTCTCGGTGCCAATGTCGACGAAGGCGGCCTGGATTCCGGGGAGCACTGCGTCAACCCGGCCCAAATAAATGTCACCGACCATACGTCGGTTGTCTGGACGATCGGCTAAAAGCTCTACGAGCTTCCCGTCCTCCAGAATCGCGATCCGCGTTTCGCGCGGAGCCGCGTTTATGAGGATTTCTCTTTTCATCGTTGCCCGTCTCACAACATCGCGCGGCGACTCGGCGAGCGAAGTGAGGACGGTTCAAAAAAGTCCGCGCGGTCGTGCTACAGGGCCGCGTTATGAGTTCCTTTGGTTTTCACCATCAGCGCCCCTCGATCCATGTGTCCGGGACCCGCGAGTCGCGCGGGTGCCCCATGCATGGAGGAGCAACAGTCAGTGATACAATCTACCGCTGAAGTGCTTGTTTCCGCAACGGCGACAACAACTTACGGGCAGCGGCTTGATGTTCAGCCGAGGTTCGTGGTCCGCCAAGTATGTGACGCCTGCCATCAAAGTGACGCGTGACCTAAAGGGCCGTCACCTAGCGCCAGAGGCTCGACGCAAAGTCAATGATAGGTCGATGCCAGATGAGCCAGGCCATCACCAGGACGTACGTCAGCCCAGCCTTCCATTCCCCGTGCTTCATGTAGAGGTCGAGGCTGAAGCCGTCGCCTTCTTGCGGGTGGGTCGCCTTCCAAGGTGTCGGTCTCGGGACGAAGGCGGGAACGTTGGCCGCGTAGAGCTCGTACTCGGCCGGAAACCGCCCGGCTATATTGGCCCGTTCGCGCTGCATCGTCGGCGCGTAGATGAGCACGAAGAAGGCGACGACCACCAGCAGCAGAGCCCAGTGCGCGGCGATGGCGAACCCCGCCGCGATCAAAAAGCTTCCGAAATAAAGGGGGTTTCTGGTGTGTGCGTACGGGCCCGAAGTGGCGAGCCGCTCGTTCTTGGAGATGTGGCCGGAGGCCCAGCCGCGCACGATGACTCCGACGAGTGCGATGAGCCCGCCGACCGCGAGCGTCAATGGCGTGGGCCGCGCGAAAATGAGATAGCTGATGCCGAGTATGAAGCCGAGTGGAAGTCTTAGACGCTTGGCGACCTCGGAATAAGTCAATCCGCCAGCTCCTTGAGGAGGTTTCGCGCAATGACGAGTCGCTGGATCTCGGAAGTGCCCTCGCCTATCTCGCAGATTTTTGCATCGCGGAACATGCGCTCGACCGGGTACTCCTTGGTGTATCCGTAACCGCCGTGGATCTGGATTGCTTTGATCGTCGTTCGCATGGCCAACTCTGAACAGTAAAGCTTGGCGATCGCGGCCTGCTTGGTGAATGGCTGCTTGTGCTGTGCCATCCAGGCCGCGTGGAACATCAGGTGCTTCCCCGCCTCGATCTCCGTCGCGATGTCCGCTAGCTGGAACTGGATGCCCTGAAAGCTGGAGATCGGCTGTCCGAATTGCTTCCGCAACGTCGAATAGCGAAGCGACTGCTCGAATGCGCCCTCGGCGATCCCGAGTGAGAGCGCCGCGATGCCCACGCGGCCGGAGTCGAGCGTCCGCATGAAGTTGTTGAAGCCCTCTCCCTCTTCACCAAGAAGGTTCTCAGCCGGGACTTCAACATCTTCAAAGATTAGCGACCTCGTGTCCGACGCTCTCCACCCGAGCTTGTCCTCCTTTTTCCCGGACCGGAAACCGGACATCGAAGGGAGAGAATCGTCGTGGCCGATGCCAAGATTGCTGATCTTGTCGAGATCGGTCGTTTCCTTCGTCACGATGAAGGAGCTGATGCCCTTAGTGCCAGCGCCGGGCTCGGTCACGGCTGTCACGACGAAGATCTCGCCGACGCCACCGTGGGTGATGAAGATCTTGCTGCCGTTGAGAACGTAGTGCGACCCTTTGCGCACCGCGGTCGACCGAGTGCTCGCTGCATCGCTTCCGGCGCTTGGCTCAGTCAGGCCGAATCCGCCCAGAACTTTTCCTGTCGCGAGCAGAGGCACGTAACGCTTTTTCTGAGCCGCCGTTCCGAAGTTCACGATCGGTGACGTCCCGAGAGTCGTGTGAGCGGAGATCGTGATCGCGTGGGACGCATCGACTTTCGCCATCTCGTTGATCACGATCATATAGCTGAGCAGATCGAGACCGGCACCACCCAGCTCCTCCGGCCACGGAATGCCCAGCAGGCCCAGCTCGCCCATCTTCTTTACGTTCGCCCATGGAAACTCGGCCTTTGCGTCGAGCTCCGCGGCGACCGGCGCTACTTCACCGCGTGCGAACTCGCGGACCATGTTGCGGACCGCGAGATGCTGCTCCGAGAAATAGAGCGAGTCTTCCATCGGCCAGACCCTACCGGTTCTCCGCCGCGGAAAAGTTCTCGGGATAGAGGGAGACGCGAACATAGTTGTCGATCCGCAGATACTTCACCGCCGCCCGCTGCAAATCGGCGATGGTGAGCGCCGAGATGAGCTTGTCACCATTTGGAATCTCTTCCAGCGCCCAACCGCTTTGATCGAAAGTCGCAATCTGCGAGAGCCAGTAACCGTTCTGCTTGATCGCGGTCTCACGAGCGCGGAATGCCGCCTCCTTCACCTTGTTCAGATATTCCGGAGTCGTTCCGAATCGCTTCACACTGTCGATCTGAGCGAGCGCAGCCGTCGTCAGGTCCTCGAGCCGCTCCGGCGCTGAGCCGAAGCCGATGGTGAACCGATATGACGGCAGCGGATCTCTGGACGCGCCCGGGCTCACGCTCACGCCGTAGGTGCCGCCCAGGTTCTCGCGCAATGCCTCGCGCAGCCTGATGTTCAGCAGCTCCGCAAGCGCGCTCAGGTAGTACCGGTTTTGCCTGCTGTATTCGAATGGGCCAGTGAAGATGAGAGCGGTGCGCGCCTTTGGCTCGGCACCCCTCTTGACGACCCGTTGCACCACGCCTGTTGGAGGACGAATACCGGTGTCGCGCCACGTTTCCTTGCGCCCAGTCGACGGTAGCGCGCCGAGCCATTTCGCAATCAGCGGCTTGATCGAATCGGTCTTGAAGTTCCCGACGAAGACAAAAGTGAAGCCGCTCGCGTCCGCGAATCTTTCCTTGTAGAAGTCGAACGATTTCAAGGGATCGATTCTGTCGAGGATCGCGGCCGAGACGGGCTGCTCGCGCACCGAGTGCTGAGCCATGGTTACTTGCAGCGTGTCGCTGAAGGCAGCCTCAGGGCTGGCACTGCGATTGGCGAGCACTCCCTTGAAGCGGCCGATGAAGGTGTTGACCAGCGACGTGTCGAGCCTCGGCTGGGTGAAGTAGAGATAGACGAGCTGGAGCATAGTGTCGACATCGCGCTGTGACGCGCTGCCGGAGACTCCCTCGCTCAGGTCATCGATCGACGGATACACGCTGACCTGCTTTCCGGCAAGGAATTTCTGAAGATCGATGACGGTGAACTTGCCCACGCCGCTGGTGGCCGGAATCAGGTCACCGGCACTCGCGGCGAGGTATGAGGCATCCGGCAACAGCGACGCGCCGCCCGGACTGTAGGACGTGAACGTGATCTGATCGGCGTTGAAATCGGTGGGCTTGAGCAACACGCGAACGCCGTTGGAAAGCTTCCACTCGGTTACTCCGATAGACTTGATCTCCCGCTCCGACACAACCTTGCCGCCGGCGGGCTCCTTGTCGACGAGCAGCTGAGACGGCGCGCTCTCCGTGTACGCTGCGACGTCGGCGCCCTTGACGGCGTCGAACGCGAGAAGAAGCTCTCCGCGAGCCGGAGTGACGATTCCCGGTTTGTCGGGTGATGTAGTCGCCAGAACCCGGTTCCTGTCGGTCATCCACTCCCCCGCCAGCTTGTTCACTTCAGCGAGAGTGATTCCCGGAAGCAGTCGGGTAACCGCGTCGAGGTCGTACTGAATGCTCGTGGACGGCTCGGATTGTAGAAACGCGGACACATACGCATCGGCGTAGACATTCGAGTTCGTCTTGTCGCGCTCAGCGTAAGCCTGCTCGGTTCCACGCTGCAGATCCTTCCTGGCGCGATCCAGCTCGGACTGGAGGAATCCGAATTTCTTTACACGCTCGCCTTCGGTGAGGAGCGCGTTGAGACCGCGCTGAATTCCGTTGTCGGCGACGATCGCGGTGAGCGAGAATGACTCCGCGGTTCGAACGAGATCGCCCTGCGAGGCATACGCATTTATGAAAGGTGGATTCGGCTTCTGTGTTATTTCCCCGAAGCGGTCGTTGAACATCGAGCCGAAAAGCTCCTCGACCAGATGCTGCCTATACGTCGCCGAGGTCGTGTTGAAACGCTTCGGCTGTTTGTAGAGCAGCCTGATGACCGACCGCGTCGCTTCCTTGTCACTGTTGATCGAGACGAGCGTGCTGTCATGGGCCGGAACGGGAAAGAGCGGTCGTGCCTTGGCCGTAGTCGCTCGCGGAATTGCGCCAAGGTAGCGATTGATCAGGCTCTCGATCTGGCGTTTGTCGAAGTCACCGACAGCGACCACCGCCATGAGATCCGGCCGATACCACGTGTCGTAGAAGCGGCGAAGAGTGGCCGGTGTGTAGGTCTCCAACACCGACTTGAGGCCGATCGGGAGGCGCTGGCCATACTTTGATCCCGAGAAAAGAACCGGGAACCACTTGTTCTGCATCCGGTTCTCGGCGCCCTGTCCCAACCGCCACTCCTCGATTACGACGGGCCGCTCCTTCGCGATTTGTGCCGGCTCGAACGCGACGTTGTGCGCCCACTCCGACAGTATCTGAAATCCTTTGTCGACGATCGCGGCCGTATCCGTTGGGACGGTGATCATGTACACCGTCTCGTCGAAGCTCGTGAAGGCGTTGATGTCCGGACCGTATCGCATTCCGACGGACTCGAGGTAGCTCGAGATCTGGTTCCCGGCGAACTGTTTCGTGCCTCTGAACGCCATGTGCTCGACCATGTGCGCAAGGCCGCGCTGGTCTTCGTCCTCCAGCACCGAGCCGGCGTTGACGACCAGTCGCAGCTCGGCGCGCTTTTCCGGCTTGTGATTCTCGCGGATGTAGTAGCGCATCCCATTGGAGAGCGTCCCGACGGTAACCGCGGAGTCGAATGGCAATGGCGCGGCTGCTGCGCCCGTTTTCTGCTGCGCCGACGCGACGGAAGGTGAGCCGGCGAAGAAACTCGCAAGCAAAGCCGTGGCGAAAAGAACCGCGAAGGGGAATCTGATTCCTGATCTCATTTGCTTCGTCGTCAATGGGTTGGCGTCCTGATGCCTCAGGCCGCTTCAATGTCATCAGCTTTCGAAATCGCGTCGAGAAAGCGCGCACCGTATCGCTCGAGCTTCATTGGGCCGACTCCGCGGACATCCTGAAGTGCCGTCAGCGATCGGGGACGTCTCAGGGCGAGCTCGGCCAAGGTACGATCCGAGAATACAATATACGCGGGCACATGTTCCTCGCGGGCGATAGTGCTCCGCACTGTCCGCAGCACGCCGAGGAGCCGCTCTTCAGCAGCGCCGAGCGACACATCATCGGCAACATCGGCTACCTGGGAGGTCGCCCGCCTGGCTTTCTTGTCACGCCGCACCCGACTTGGCGCTTCGTCTTCCATAGTCGCGACCGCGGTGATGCCGAGGCAGTTGTCGCACCCGGCACATCGCGCTTTCGCCGCCGGATCACCGAAATAGCGGAGCACGAACCCGCGCCGGCATTCCCTGGTGTACGCGTATTTCTGCACCGCTTGAAGCTTTGACAGCTCTGCGCTCCGGCGGCGATCCAGAACGGCCCAGTCGATATTGAATTTCGAGAGCGGTGCGTTTCGGTCGCCCAGATAGAGGCCGCTTCCCAGGCGCTCCCATACCAGGAACTGCCGGTCCTGCAACGCGTCGAGCAACGGCGTCGAAGCGGCAGAGCCGCTCAGTCCCGGCGGCAAGCCGTCAAGGTCGACGACAGCGCCAGTCCTCAAAGCGGCTCCAACTCCACGCCAGAGCGCGCGCAGTAATCCGAGCTCGCTGTTGGTCTCGCCGGTGAGCTCTCGCTTGATGCGGTCCGGCGTGGCGAGCAGCCGCACGTGCACGCGTGCCTGGTCACCGTTGCTGAGCGTCACCGCGCCGGGGCGCGTCAGAATCCTGACCGCACCCTCGATCTCGCGAGTATTGGGCTTCGGCTTGATTGTGCGAGCCAGGTCTTCGGGCTCGGCGCTAACGAAGCCCTGGTCATCGGAGAGTTTCCTGAGCGCTTCATAGGTCTTCTCGACGACCGCACGTTCCGGATATGAGCCCTTGATGAAGAACTCGTGCGTGAAGCGATCGGGAAAGGCGTGCAGAAGGAATACGTCGGAATGGAGCCCATCGCGCCCGGCACGCCCCGCTTCCTGATAGTAAGCCTCGAGCGTGCCGGGCATCGCGTAGTGAATCACCAGCCGCACATTGGGCTTGTCGATCCCCATTCCGAAGGCGTTGGTCGCGACAATCGCACGAATCTTCTCGCTCATGAAAGCTTCCTGCACCTCGTGCCTTCTGCTGTCATCCAGCCCGGCGTGATATCCGGCGGCGCGGATCTTCGCGCGCTCGAGAACGGTCGTCAGGTGATCCACTGCTTTGCGGGTCGACGCGTAAATCACTGCGAGTCCATCGTGCTTTCGCAGTATCTCGACGATCCGTTTTTCTTTTTCGGCGTCGTTCTTGGTTGGAACGACGTAGTACGTGAGATTGGGCCGATCGAAACCGGTGATGATCGTCTCGGGGTTCCGAAGCGCCAGCTCGCGCCCGATGTCGCGTCGAACCTCGGGCGTTGCGGTCGCCGTCAGGGCGATCGTCGTCGGCGACCCGAGCGCCTCGTGCACCTTCTTCACGCGGAGGTAGCTGGGCCGGAAATCGTGCCCCCACTGACTAATGCAGTGGGCCTCGTCGATGGCCAGGAGCGAAACGCCGGCCTTGCGCAGCCTCTCGGCCGTGCGGCCGAAGTCGAAACGCTCTGGCGCAACATAGAGCAGCTTGATCTCGCCGCGATCAGCCCGCGCGAGGCGATCCGACACCTGGCCGGAAGTCAGGGTGCTGTTGATGAATGCCGCCGGCAATCCCTTGGCCGTCAGCGCATCGACCTGGTCCTTCATCAATGAGATGAGCGGCGAGACTACAACGGTGAGACCGGGCAATAGGAGCGCCGGGACCTGGAAGCACAGCGATTTGCCGCCACCGGTGGGAAGAACTACTACCGTATCGCGGCCAGCGAGGATCGCCGACACCGCGGCCTCCTGGCCGGGCCTGAACTTATCGTAGCCAAACGCGCTTTTTAGAACGGCGCGTGCGTCCTGGATTGTCGGCGTCGCCATCTAACGAAAGCTAGCGACCCAGGAACCGACGAGGTGTCGCCAGACCGCGTCCGTAACGGTTGCGCCGCACTGTGCCCGGCGAACGCCGGCGTCCGATCAGATACCCTCGATGAGCCTGGCGTAGAACGCTGGATCGGCGTTTCCCCCACTGACCACGCAACACACTCGCTTACCCTTGAATCGATCCGGCTGCGCGAGCACCGCGCCGAGCGCGAGCGCGCCAGTGGGCTCGGCTTTGAGATTCGCGAGAGCAAAGAGGAGACGCACTCCTTCCATGATCTGCTCTTCCGTGACTTCGATCACGCCGGCGAGCCCGTGGCTCAGAATCTCCCAGTTGCGATCGCCGAGTCGAAGCACGCGCGCGCCGTCCGCAATCGTCACCGACTCGTCGGGCAGCGCCACGATGTGGCCGGCGCGGAAAGACTCGGCCGCGTCGTTCGAGAGCAGTGGTTCGGCGGCGAGCACCTTCGTCTTTTTTCCGCTTCGCTCTACCGCCTTGACCAATCCGGACGTGAGACCGCCACCGCCAATCGGCGCGATGATGAAGTCGAGCTCGAGGCCGAGCGCGAAAAGCTCGGTGGCGAGCCCCGCGTTGCCTTCGATGACGAGCGGATCATCGTAAGGGCTCGCCACGTATGCATCCGGGAATTGCCTGGCGAGCTCGCCAATTCTCTCGAGCCGACTTTTCTTCTTTACGTCGACGAGATCGACTTCGGCGCCATATTCTCGGACGGCATCGACTTTGATCTTGGGTGCAGTCACGGGCATCACCACTGTACATCTCTTCTTGAACAGCGAACATGCGTAGGCGATAGCCTGTCCGAAATTGCCCGACGAAGCGGTGATGATGTGGGCCTGCCTGACGTTGGACGCAACGTTGTAGGCAGCGCGAAACTTGAAGCTGCCGGTGTACTGGAGCGTCTCACTCGCCAGCACCAGATCGACACCGAGTTTTTTTGAGAGTCGCGGCGCGTCGACGATCGTGGTTGGACGCGGGCGCGTCATTGAGGACCGCGCGGCTTCTTTATGAATCGAAGGATCAGGGCGAAGAACAGGAACCCGATCCCCGCCCAACGCAGCGCGGCGTCGTCGGTTCTAATCCCCCACCCAAGCAGGATCGCGGCGATAAGCATCAGCGCGAGCTTCGCAACGGTGAATGGGGTCACTGGTTGTCCTTTCTGCGATTGGTGAATCGCTTTACGCCCTCGCGAAAGGCCGGGGTCGCTCGGGAGTCGGCGTTGGCGACGATGCCGGCCGAGATGCCATCCAGGAAGCTCAACGTGTCGAGCTTGTAGAATAGGGTCTTGGTGGCGGCCATTGCGCTGGGTGCTGCGTCCGCCAGTTGATCGAGAACGGTTTGAGACAGCTGATCGAATTCGTGTGCCGCGAACACGCGCGATACGAGGCCGATTGACCTTGCCTCCTCCGCCTTGAGAATGCGGCCGCTGGTGACGAGATCGAAGGCGTGTTTCTCTCCCACCGAGCGCCGCAGCATTGTCATCACCATGGCCGGAACGAAACCGATCGTAATTTCCGGGTAGGCAAAGCGGGCCTCCTCGTGCGCGAGCACGATGTCACAAGCCGACGCGAGGCCTGCGCCACCGCCGTAAGCTCTACCCTTCACCAACGCGACGACCGGCTTTTCCATGCGCCGAATCGTGTGAAAGACGTGTCCGAGCGCTTTCGCGTCGTCGAGCTGCTCCTGACGTGGAGCGTCGAGCATGTCTTCGAGCGCGGACAGATCCGCTCCGGCGCAAAAATCCGGACCGTCACCGTCGATCGCTACCACTCTCACCGGGGATTCGCTCAGGGCAAACAGTGCCTCGGCGAGCTCGTCGGCGGTGACGCGATCGAGCGCGTTCTTTTTTTCCGGACGGGCGAGAGTGATCCGGCCGATCGCCCCGTCAGCAGTCATACGGATGTTGTTCACGATGCCACCGGGAGCGCGAGACGCCTTGCGTCAGCATCCGGAACGTCGATCACCATGCGGAGCAGCGCCGTCGAGAAGACCTTGCCTTGCGCATCGGTCTTCAGCGAAAGAGTTCCGCCGCCATCGAGCGCGCCGTGGAGCAGGAAGTTGAGCGCGTTGAGATTGGGGAGCTCGTACCGGTCGACGCCGCCTTCGATCATGCCGCGAAAGTGCTCGGCAACCCGGTTGCGCGTCACGAATTTCTCGAGCACCTCGTACCAATGCGGCTCCAGCGCGATCACACCGACATTGGCGGTGTCGCCCTTGTCGCCCGAGCGGGCGTGCGCAATGTCGACGAGGCGCACTTTCATTGGATGAGATCCACTTTCGTTTTCACAACGGACTTGTCGACTAGCGCGGGCCAGTATGCCACGATTTCTTCGACCTTGGGCCGCCCGCCCGCGAACCCGGTAACACTTGGCGGCCCGTTCAGAACGAGCGGTGCAATCTCCCGCGTGAATCGTTCCACGGCGGCGCGATCGGGGCCACGAACTCCAAAGCGCAGCTGCACTTCTGGCGCATTGCTCTGGTCTCCGGCCAAACGCCCGTGAGTGGCGTTGGCGCCGACGAACTCGGAAAGGACGCGCTCGAATCTGAGACCGAGTCTGTCCAGCCGCTCGCGGAGTATCCGATCGGCCGCTTGCGCCTTCTCGAGCGCATCGGGCCACACGTAAACGAGAGTCCCGACGGCCTTGAAGCCGGCGCGGTAGGCCACTGAAACTTTGAGCTTGTCGGTCGGAGGTTTCCCCTTTATTCCCGATACGAGCACGCGATTATCGCCATCTCGTGCCAGCCTGATCGTCGTGAAGTCGGCGATGACGTCGGGAGTGATGTAGGAGTGTGGATCACCCATCTCATAGACCAGTTGCTCGGTCACGGTTTGAACCGACACTCTTCCACCCGTGTTCGGATGCTTCGTCACCACGAACGTGCCGTCAGGTCTTGCCTCTACCAGAGGGTATCCGACATTCGCCAGGTCAGGAATCGAGCGCCAATCGTACAGGCAGTTGCCACCCGAGCATTGCGCCCCGCACTCGATGATGTGTCCCGCCACGATTCCCGCCGCCAGCTGATCCCAGCTCGTCGTTCCCCAGCCAAACTCGTGACGCAGCGGCGCCATGGTCAGTGCGGTATCGGTCGAGCGTCCGGTAATGACGACGTTCGCCCCTTTCCCGAGTGCTTCGACGATCGGCTCGGATCCGAGGTAGGCGTTGGCGGAAAGTACGCGGTCACTCACCGTCGACAGCGGCTCGCCGGTCTCCATGTTGGCGAGAGGATGTCCGGCCGCGATGAGCTCGTCGAGACGATCGAGCAGATCGTCGCCGGTGACGACTCCGATCCGGAGCCCTCCCGTCGTTCCGATTTTCCCTGCCATCGCTTTTACCGCGACAGCGCAGGCGGCCGGATTCACGCCCCCGGCGTTCGCAACGACCTTCACGCCGCGTTCGAGCACGGCCGGTAGAACGCTTTCCATCGCACCTATGAAGTCGCGGGCGTAGCCGAGCGAAGGGTCGCGTTCCTTCTGCTTCTGGAGAATCGACATCGTGACTTCGGCGAGATAGTCGAGCATCAGGTAATCGATCTGCCCGCCTTCCACCTGACGGCGCGGTGCGTCGAGATCATCGCCCCAGAATCCCTGGCCCGCGGCGACGCGGACTACGTTCTTCAACTGCTTTCCTCCGAGAGATGCGGCGGAAGCACGAAGGGACCGAGGTGCGGTCCTGGGTTGTGCAGTGACGCTCGGAGCGCGAGGCTCAGCATTTCGCGCGTGTTCTCCGGGTACACTATCGCGTCGACGAATCCCCGCGCCGCTGCGTACCGCGCGTCCAGCTGGTGCTCGTAGTCGGCCCGCATCTCGTCCACGGACTTTGCGACATCGGGATCCAGAACGCCGCCATTTTTCTTGGCTGCCTCCAGCGCTGGTCCGTGCACCGCCTGGATAGCCGATTCACCTTCCATTACCGCCATGCGCCCGGTCGGCCAACTGAGAATGAAATCGGGATCGAATCCCTGGCCGGCCATCGCGTAGTAGCCGGCACCGGAGGCGTGATTGACGGTGAGAACTATTTTGGGCACGCGCGCCGTCGCCATCGCTTCCACAAATCGCGCGCCGGCGCGGATGATTCCTTCCTGTTCCGCCTCGGTCCCGACCATGAAGCCGGACACGTCCTGCACAAAAAGCAGCGGGATCCCCAGCCGGTCACAGCGATCGATGAAGTA
>DATHGO010000170.1:0-7239 GCA_035317585.1 Gemmatimonadaceae bacterium
CGCCTCCCCGGCCTCGTTTCCCGCATCTCGTGCCGACGCTGCGACGGTTGCTCGAAGCGGGCGCTCAGGAAGGAACCAGACGAGGACAAATCCAATCGCGCACACAACGGTGGCAACGAGGAACACCGCGTCGAGCGACGCAGTGAAAGCTTCTGCGTAAGCCGCGCGAGCAGAGGACGGGAGTTGCAACAGCGCTTGCACACTCATGTTCCGCGCGCCTTCGGTTGCCGCGGTACCCGGAGGTAACAGGCGGAGGAGATTCGCAGTCAGTCGCGCTGCGAATATTGCTCCGAGGATCGCGGTGCCAAGGGACCCGCCGATCAGTCGGAACAGCGTCGCGCCGGAAGTCGCAACTCCGAGATCGCGATAGTCGACGTCGTTCTGCACCGCGATTACGAGGACCTGCATCACCATTCCAAGCCCAACGCCCAGGATGAGCATTAGCAGCGACGCGGTGGCGTTCGTGCTTTCAGGCGTGAGGCGCGACAGCAGAAAGAGTCCTACCGTCATGACCGCCGTTCCAAGCACGGGAAATATCTTGTAATGACCCGTGCGGCTGATGAGCTGGCCAGACATAATCGATGTCACCAGCATGCCGCCCATCATCGGCACCATCTGCATTCCCGATCCGGTCGGACTTACTCCCTTGACGACCTGCAGATAGAGCGGGAAGTAGGTAACCGATCCGAACAGCGCGAATCCAACGATCAGGCCCACTACGGAGGTCACTACAAAGGTCCGCTGCTGGAAAAGGTGCAATGGCAGCACGGGCTCGGCTGCATTCCGCTCGATGACCGCGAAGAGCACGAGTGACAGCACCGAAACAGCAATCAGTCCAATCGACATAGGCGACGACCACGGATACATCGTTCCGCCCAGATCGGACAGCAGCGTGATGCTGCTGAGCACCACGGCGAGTAGACCAGCGCCTGCGTAATCAATCGCACGAGCCACCCGTGGTGAGCCCGAGGGCAGCGTCACAGCCAGCACCACCAGCGCGGCGATACCGACCGGAAGATTGATGTAGAAGATCCAGCGCCACGACAGATGCGTAGTGAAATAGCCACCGAGCAGAGGACCGGCGATGCTGGAGAGACCGAAGACGGCGCCGAAGATTCCCTGATAGCGCCCGCGGTCGCGAGGTGGGACGATGTCTCCCACGACTGCCTGGGTCGTGACGACCAGTCCACCTCCGCCCAGTCCCTGGATCGCACGAAAGAGAATCAGCTGCGTCATGTTCTGGCTGAGGCCGCAAAGCACCGAGCCGATGAGGAAGAGCACGATCGCCGACTGCATCACGATCTTTCGGCCGTACAGATCGCCCAGTTTTCCGTAGACTGGCGTGACGATGGTCTGCGCCAGCAGATATCCGGTCACTACCCAGGCAAGGTGCTCGAGCCCGCCCATCTCGCTCACGATCGTCGGGAGCGCGGTTGAGACGATCGTGGAGTCGAGTGCGGCGAGCAGCATCGCCAGGACGAGGCCGCTGAACGCGATCAGTATCTGACGGTGACCGAGCACCGCGGGGGATGCGGAGCTCGATTGGCCCGCTCCGGTCATCGCGCCACCATCACTCCTTTATCACTCGCGTTCGATCCCGCCGATTCGATCTCACGGCTGACTACAAATGCGACCTTCGTGCCGAGTAGCTCGATTACCGCATGACATCGGCGCGAGCGGGAAAGTCAGACGTCAGGTGTCGTCGGCTTTTTTCTGAGCAGAAGATTGACGAAGCCGCCGATAACCCCGACGGCGAGCGCAAGTCCTATGAGCGCGGGCGTCCACAACGTGGCGAGGCCCAACGCGGCATCGAGCGAATAGGTCCCAAATCCAATGAGCGCTATCCCTATGACCGCGGTCGCGATGAGGAGCGGCAACTCGACTCCGTTCGACGTGGCGAAGAATCCGTTGCGAAGGTGTACGCTTATGGATGCGACGAGCATCACCGCGACAATGAGCGCCGGTCCAACTGGGCCGAAAAGCCCAAGGGCAAATAGCGACCCGCCTACGAACTCGCTGAACGCGGCTGCTGCTGCGAAAATGTGTCCCGGGCGAAAGCCAAGTGACTCAAAAAACCCGCCAGTGCCGGCCAGACCATAGCCACCGAACCAACCAAAGAGTTTCTGCGAACCGTGAGCGACCATTGTCAGACCAAAGATCACTCGAATCAGCAATAGACCGAGATTGAGCAGCACCGGGTCACCGTACGCGATAGCCATGAATCCACTCGCGGTAAAGGTTGTTCACCTTGCAGCACTGTCCATTCCGCCCACCCCTACGTGAGCGAGCCACGGCTCACTGACTTCTCAACTTCGCGGGTAAGATATCACAAACGAAAAACGATGAGCGCTAGTCGGGCTGGTTGCAACCAAGGATCTTGAGCGCCAGGCACGCCGCGCCGAATCCGTTATCGATGTTCACCACCGCCACTCCGGGACTGCAGCTGGCAAGCATGGTATTGAGCGCGACCATTCCGCCCTGGGCAACGCCAGTTCCAACAGACGTTGGCACTCCGATCACGGGCGCTCGGAGCAAACCAGCAATAACAGCGGGTAGCGCTCCATCCATTCCCGCGACGACGATGCACACGCGAGCCGCAGCAAGCTCCGGCAAAATGGATTGAAGGCGATGTATCCCCGCGACGCCGACATCGAAGTGAGTCGCTGTCGGAACGCCCATGGCGTCGAGAGTAGTCGCCGCCTCCAGAGCAACGGGAATGTCTGCGGTTCCGGCCGTGACGACGGGCACCAGCGGCATGTCCCTCTTCGCGCGGGGATTGCGGACGGCCATGCGTGCTTCGGGATAGATGGTCGCCAGATCACTGAGGACCTCCATCTGCTCCTCGCTCAGCCTCGAAGCCATGCGAAGTTCCGCCGTGTTCTCAAAGATCTGACGAAGATGCGCGGGCGTCTTGCCGGGACCATAAACCACCTCGGGAACCCCGGTGCGCGACTCGCGATCGAGGTCCCACCGAACCTGCGTCATGACCCCACCAAAGGAAGCGAGAGACTGCCGCTCTGAAGTCCGCCCAGGTCGAGCGCGACGAACTTGAAGCCGGCCTTTCTGCATGCACGTCGCAGCTCCTGGCGGAGAGGATCCGTGACGACGCGCTCGAACATCTCCGCTGGAATCTCCAGACGAACCACCGCTTCGTGCCAGCGTGCGCGAGCAGGCCAGATATCATGCAGGCGCAGGAATTCTTCGACCGCTTCGATCTGCGCGAGCCGTTCCGGTGTCACTTCGATTCCGACCGGTACTCTGCTCGCCAGGCACGGCGCCGCCGGCTTCTCGGCGTTCGACAGATTCCATCGACGCGCGAGAGCGCGTACTTCCGACTTGTTGAATCCAGCGTCGACGAGCGGCGCAATGACGCCGCGCTCCATCGCTGCCTCGAGCCCTGGCCGGTGCTCGCCCAGGTCATCGACCTGCGTTCCGACGAAGATTACTTCTTCCGAGTTTCGCGTAGCCGCGAGTGCCTGCACGGTGTCGTACAGCGCGCTCTTGCAGTAATAGCAGCGATCGCCGGCGTTGGCGCGATATCCGGCGAGCTCCATCTCATTGGTCTCGACTTCCTCGACGCTCGCCCCGATCTCGCTGGCGATCCGATGCGCGTCGGCGCGCTCCGAGGCGGCGAGTGAAGCACTCACGCCAAGCAGGGCAACCGTGTCGATCCCCGCCCGCACCGACGCTGCGAGGACGAGGGTTGAGTCGACCCCACCCGAGTAGCAGACGTACGCGACGCGGTCTCGAGCCGCCGCGCGAACCGCGGCGATGAGTCTCTCCTCGAGATCCAAGTTATTTTCCTCGCGCCGTGGATGAGCCCGGATCGGCATCATTGAGCGCGCTCATGACTTCGGACCTGATCTCTGAAAGCGGTCGCGCGGTCTCTTCCGCGACGCGTCGCAGGTCGTCGAACTCCGGCTTCGCTCGCTGCGTGCCGTCAGGAAGCGTGGCGACTTTTACCCGGATGTCCCGCCCATCGAATCGAACGAGCCGTGACTCGCGCTCGAGCGCATTCCGCACTACGTCGAACGTCTTCACTCCGAGCGTCGTGAACTGAGTGAAGATCTTCTCTTCGAGTCGAGCGAGGTCCGAGGTCTGCACGAGCGCCTCGACGCGAGTCCCCAGTCTCCCCTTTTTCATGGTCGTGTGCAGTAGTACCACATCGAGCGCGCCTTCGGCGCGCAGCACATCAGCGGCGCCCGCGAGCTCCTCCGGGGACATGTCGTCGATGTCCGCGCTCAGCACGTGTAGATGCTCCGTGTGCACATGTTCGCGATGGTGGCGATCGTGATGATCGTGTTGATCGACCGTGGCTTCCCCCACGATGATGCGGAGCGCGTTGAGCTGCCCGTGGATGTCGCGCGTGCCGGCGCCGTAGCCGCTTTGCCGTGGACTGTATTCCTGCGGAGGCGCCCCTTTCGACAGAACACGGAGCAGCGCGGCGCCCGTTGGCGTCGTGAGCTCTCCGGAGCCCGGCGGTCCGTGACGGACGTTGAATCCCTCGAGTAAACGGATCGTCGCCGGCGCGGGCACGGGCAGAACGCCGTGCGCGGTTTTCACAGTACCGTCCCCAAGCGAGACTTTCGTGTTGTAGATGCGCTCGATCCCGAGCATCTCAACGCCCCAGATCGACCCGATGATGTCGAGAATCGCGTCGACCGCTCCGACTTCGTGAAGGTGCAGCTCGTCAGGCGCGACACCGTGAATCTCGCTCTCGATGGCCGCGATCGCCTCGAACGCCGCGTGGGCCGAACGCGCGACCTTGTCCGGAATCTTCACAGCATCGATCAGCCGATGGATCTCCGAGACAGCTCTCCCATGCGGTTGCGGCGGAATCTCGAAGTCCACTTTGACGCAGTGAACGTGGGAGCGCTGTACATCGGCGATGCGCACGTCGACGCCGGACAATCCCAGCGTCGATGGCAGGCGCTCGAGCCAGGCTTTATCGAGTCCCACATCCACGAGGGCGCCGAGGAACATGTCTCCGGCGATGCCGCTGGCGGGGTCGAGAACAGCGATTTTCATCATGCGAAATCTAATCCCGAGTGGACTTGTCTGGATTCAATCTGGTTGCTAGGTTCCTCGGCTTCGGAAACCTCAACGACTTCAACCAGACAATGTTAATCAGAACGACAATCGCAATTTCTGCTCTTCTGCTTCGAGCGGCGACAGCGCAGGCGCAGCAGGGTTACGAGTTCGAAGTTTACGGAACGGGCATCCCGGCGAGAGGCGCCGGAGAACTGGAACTTCACACGAACTTCGTTCCTTCCGGGTCTCAGTTCGTCGACGATGATGAAGGCCGTGCCACTCACCGTGCATTTCGCTCGAGCCTGGAGTTGAGCACGGGCCTCGCCAGCTGGCTCGAAGCAGCGTTCTACGCCGTGAGCTATTCGAGAAATGGCGCGGGTGTTCAATACGTTGGAAACCGCGCGCGTTTCACCGCCGTCGCTCCGGGACGCTGGAATCTGCCATTCGACGTCGGCCTGTCACAGGAGGTGGGATACGCGCGTCCCGGCTTCGCCGAGAACCGCTGGGGCTACGAAGTCACACCCATTCTCGGCAAGGAGATGGGGAGTGTCTCTGTGCTCCTGAATCCTGCGTTCGAGCGCGGGTTAGGTAGCGGCGAGCACGAGTGGGAATTCGAGCCCCGGGCGCGATTTGGCTACACACTAGGCGACGACGAGGCAGTCGGTCTCGAGTATTACTCGGTTCTCGGGTCAGTCTCCGGCTTCGACGCGAGAAATCATCAGCGTCATCAGCTGTTTGCTACTGGCACGACTGACCTTTCGGAAGGCATGGAAGCGGCGCTCGGAATAGGCCGCGGCCTCACCAGAAATTCTGATCGCTGGGTTATCACGACCCGGCTCGAGCTGAAATTCTGAATCCAGACATGCGTCCGGCACGTTGACGCGCAACGAAGCTATGTCTGCAAGGAATCGAACTTGCACCCGCGCCCGGCATGCCTGCACAACGCTACGATATTGCAGTGATCGGCGGCGGCCCCGCCGGACTCTGCTCCGCGCTCTGGCTCGCCCGCTATCTCCACAAAGTCGTCGTCATCGACTCTGGTGATCCACGAAACTGGGAGACGCGCGGCATCAACGGCTATCTCGGTCACCAGGGTATCCGCTCGCCCGAGCTGCGCGAGCTAGGTCACGCCGAGTGCCTCGACTACGGCGTCGAGTTCGTGAGCGGTGTCGTCGACACGGCGATCAATGAAACGGGCGAGCTGTTCGCCATCTGCCTTCGCGACGGAACGACGATCGAAGCCTACAGAGTTCTGCTAGCCATCGGCATCAAGGATTTCTGGCCCGACATTCCCGGGCTCGAGCGCTGCTATGGCGAGACGGTCCACGTGTGCCCCGACTGCGACGGTTACGAGACTCGGGACAAGAAGACCGTCGTCATCGGCATAGGGCGTAAGGCCGTGGGGATGGCGCTCGCGCTCGCGACGTGGACACGGCAGATCGTCATCTGCACCAACGGCGAGAAGCCGGACATGAGCCAGGCTCTGCTCGACAAGCTCAAGGCGCTGAACATCCCCGTCCTGGAGGCGCCGATCCAGTGTGTTCTGTCGAAGAACCGTGAAATCGCTGGAATCGAACTGGAAGGAGCGATGTCTCTCGACTGCGAGCGCCTCTACTTCGCGATCGGCCAGTACCCCGCCGACGACCTCGGTGCGCAGCTCGGATGCAAGCGCGACGAGATGGGCCGCCTCGTCATCGACGACCGAAATCACACCTCGGTGAAGAACGTCTACGCGGCGGGCGATATTGCGCCTGGTCCCCAGCTGGCGATCGCCGCGGCGGCGAGCGGGGCGGTTGCCGCCATCGCCATTCATGCATCGCTGCTCCCCGAAGGCAGGAAGCTTCCGGAACCGTAGCCAGCGCCCCGTAACTGCCTGACGCTGAGCTGCTACCAGCGCAGCGTCAGTGCCTGCGCTTTGTGTTTTCTAATGATCTGCAGGTCGACCGAGCGATCGGTTTCATCCGCGTTTCTGATCGCGCGTACGAGATCGATCGGACTCTCGATCCTGATGCTGTCCGCCCTGACGACGACATCTCCGCCTCGTAGTCCGGCCGCCCTCGCCGGCGAGCCCTCGATCACGCTAGTGATGAACACGCCTTCGGGTTTTACGCCGAGCGCGTCACAAAGATCTTGGTTCAGCGCCGTGAACTCGGCGCCCGCGAAGGGATAGGTCCCGCCTCCGTATCCCAACGCCGGAGGTAGAAGCGC
>DATHGO010000171.1:0-2049 GCA_035317585.1 Gemmatimonadaceae bacterium
TACCACGCCGCTCTCGACGATCGAGTTGCGGCAGGGACTCGTAATAACGAAATCCACTCGCGTTACTCCCCGTACCTACCGACTTCCCGGCCCTGTCTCGCTCGATTCTTCGGTAGTCATAATCCGCGGCAATGACATCACGGTGGATTTCGCTGGAGCGACGATGGAAGGCGCTCCGCCTGATGTGAATCCTGACAACGCCTCGGGGATCGCGATCCGCGTCGACGGCGGCCGCAACGTCCGCATCCTCAACGCCCGCATCCGCGGCTATAAGGTCGGGATAATCGCGCGCGGTACTCGCGGTCTGTCGCTGATCGACAACGATCTGAGCTACAACTGGAAGCCCAGGCTTTACAGTGTGATCGAGCACGAAAGCCTGATCGACTGGCTCTCGTTCCACCACAATGAGAAGGATGAGTGGCTCCGCTATGGCGCGGGCGCTTACCTGAGCGACGTCGAGGCGGGCGAGATCAGCGGCAACGCCGTCACTCAGGGAATGAACGGCCTGATGCTGGTACGGACAAACGGTCTCCGCATCTGGAACAACAACTTCTCGTTCAATTCCGGACTGGGGATCGGCTTGTACAGATCCAGCGGCAACTCGATCATGCACAGCCGCGTCGACTACGACGTGCGCGGATACAGCGAAGGATTCTATCGGCGCGGACAGGACGCCGCCGATCTCCTGATCTACGAGCAGAGCGGCAAGAACATCGTCGCCTACAATTCGATGACGCACGGCGGCGACGGAGTCTTTCTGTGGGCCGGCCAGAGTACTATGGACACGGGCCAGGGCGGAGCGAACGACAATCTCTTCTACGGGAACGATTTCAGCTTCGCTCCGGCGAACGGAATCGAGGCAACGTTCAGCCGCAACGTTTTCATCGGTAACTACGTCGAGGGCTGCGAGTACGGGATGTGGGGCGGGTACAGCTTCGACTCCCGGATCATTGGCAATCGCTTCCTCGAAAACCGCACCGGGATCGCGATCGAGCACGGACAGAACAATCTCATCATAGCGAATATCTTCACCGACGATTCGACTGCGGTCCGGGTGTGGGGAGACTCGATCACACCGTCTGACTGGGGATATCCGAAGCACCGCGACACGAGAAGCACGAATTATCGAATCGATGGAAACCTGTTCGGTCGCTCTCGCGTCGGCGTTCGCGCCGCGAACACGAGTGGACTGAGCATCATCAACAATCGGTTCGTCGACACCGATTCCATCGCGGTGCTGAGTGATACCAGCGGATATTCGTCGCTCGATAACACGATCGAGCGAGATGCGCCTTGGCCTCCTCGGTTTTTGCGGCCCCCGAAGGAGCTAGTCGGCACCGTGCCCCAACCGATAAAGAACGCGTTCCTGCCTTCGCGGCCAGACACGTCGATGGCAGGACGTCCACGCTCGGCAATCATCGTCGATGAATGGGGCCCTTACGATTATCGGTCGCCGAAGCTGTGGCCCGTCGACAGCGCTCACGCGCTTCCATTGCGCCTTCGGACTCTGGGTCCGGCCGGGAAATGGCGCGTTGCGTCGCGAACTGGCGTCGCCTCCTTGTCGGCCGACAGCGGAGCCATCGGCGACACGATTTCAGTCACACCCAAGCCCGACTCGCTCGGTGATTGGGAGCTGACGCTCGATTACACCGGCGAATCGACAGTGTCGCCCCGCGGAAAGCGCCTGTCCGCCGGTGCGCCTTATCGATTTTCCTACGGCCGTTTCGAGCCGAAGATCGATTGGAACACGCGCTGGTTCAAATGGACCGACAGCACGAGCGATCCGCGGGCAAATCCCGACGCGATGACTGCGCTCACGCAAACCGCCCCGGTTCTCGCCGGGCACGTTTCGCGTCTGGACTTCGAGGGCTATCGAGCCCTTCCGAATCTGCCGAGGGAGAACTTCGCGCTCGAGGCAACGGGGTCAGTAGATCTTGCGCCCGGCGAGTATACTCTCCGCGTCCTGAGCGACGACGGAATCCGAGTGTGGGTGGATGGCGCGCTCGTCATCGACGACTGGAAGCCGCACGAGACGGCGCTCGACTTCGC
>DATHGO010000172.1:0-11010 GCA_035317585.1 Gemmatimonadaceae bacterium
ACCGGCGCGCGACAGCACAATCTCCAGGACGTCGACATCCGCATTCCGCTCGGCGCTTTGACCGTGGTGACGGGTGTCTCGGGATCGGGAAAGAGCACTCTCGTCCACGATGTGCTGTACCGCGCTCTGGAGACGCATCTCGTCGGCGAGCACTCCGCCAAACTCCATCTCGGCGAGAAAGTCGGCGAGTACGAGACGATCACCGGATTCGATGCGCTCGAGGACGTCGTCATGATCGACCAGAGCCCGATCGGGAAATCCCCGCGCTCGAATCCGGTCACTTACGTGAAGGCGTTCGACGAAATACGCGGCATCTTCGCCGACACGCCTCTCGCCCGCCAGCGCAAATACACTCCTGGCACTTTCAGCTTCAATGTCGAGGGAGGACGGTGCGAGGCGTGCGAAGGAGCGGGAGCCCTGGAAGTCGAAATGGTGTTCATGGCCGACGTCTACGTGCCGTGCGAGGACTGCGGCGGCAAGCGGTACAAGCCCGAAGTCCTGGATGTCACCGTTCGCGGCAAGAACATCCACGAAGTGCTCGACATGACCGTCGATCAGGCGATCAGATTCTTCCCGCGCGAAGAAAAGCTCGGTCAGGCGCTCTGGCAGTTGCAGCAGGTCGGGCTCGGCTACGTGCGTCTTGGGCAGCCGGCGACGACGCTGTCGGGGGGAGAAGCGCAGCGCATCAAGATCGCGCGCGAGCTGGCGTTGGCAGGGAAGAAATCCGGGAAGAAGATGTATGTGTTGGACGAGCCGACGACCGGTCTCCACCTCGAGGACATACGGAAGCTGGCGAAAGTTTTCGACCGGCTTCTCGAGCAGGGCCACACGCTGGTGCTGATCGAGCACAACCTCGACGTGATAAAGCTTGCCGACTGGCTCATCGATCTTGGGCCGGAAGGCGGAGTCGGGGGCGGAAGGGTCGTCGCGATGGGTCGTCCGGAAGATGTCGCGAAGGTGGAAGACTCCCACACGGGACGCTGGCTGGCGCCGCTGCTGGAGCGACGCGTTGACAGCATGGAGATCTCACCACGCATAGGATCCGCGCTGGTTGATATCGAACCGATGTCGCGGCAGCTGGCCCTCTAAGTCACTCCGGCTGGCCGCCGCGAAATACGCTAGCGGGCTTCCTGCGCCATGCGCGCGATCTTGGTCGTGACCACGCGCGGCGCGAATCGGTTGGCTTGAGCGATGATCTTGTTCTTGATGCCCGGAATGGCGACGCGCCGTCCGTGCATCATCGCGGCGACTCCAAACTCCGCCACGTCGGCGGCGTCCGCGATTCCGAAAGCCGCGAAGAGTCGCGAGTTCCCTACATCCGCGGTCGCGGCGAAGTCGGTGCGAGTGGCTCCCGGGCACAGTGCCGTGACGGTGACACCACTATGTCGCAGCTCCTCAGCGAGCGCCTCCGAGAAGCTGAGCACATACGCCTTCGTAGCATAGTACACGGCCATCAGCGGTCCCGGCTGAAACGCGGCCGTCGACGCGAGGTTCAGCACGCGCCCGGACTTGCGCTTGATCATCGCCGGCAGGAACAGTTTGGTGAGATGCGTGAGCGCGGCAATGTTGACCTGGATCATTTCGAGCTCGCGCTGGATCTTCGTGTCCGCGAACTCTCCTCCGAGTCCGAATCCGGCGTTGTTGACCAGCACTTCGATTGGAATGTTCTCGTTGTGCAGGAAGTTGAAGATCGTTTGCGGGGCGTCGGATCGCCGCAGGTCGGCCGCGAAGACCTGAACCCTGACGTCGAACTTTCCCTCGATTTGACCTGCCGCCGCCTCGAGGGTGTCGCGCTTGCGCGCCACGAGCACGAGATCGAATCCCTCGCGGGCAAGAACCTTCGCTATCTCGAGTCCGATCCCGCCGGAGCCGCCAGTGACGAGGGCGGTCTGGTGCTGAGTGCCGTTTCGTTTTGCGCGCATGGTTTGAAGCTAGCGGTTCCTGGTTACGGCTGGATTACTTTGAGCGAGCATCGATGTGGATTGGTTGATTCGAGGGCTCCGAGTTGCTAGTTTGCTAAGCTATTCCCGAGTAGCTCAGGTGGTAGAGCAGGTGACTGTTAATCACCGGGTCGGGGGTTCGAGTCCCTCCTCGGGAGCTGTATAGAATGCTTCACGACAGATAATGCAACGGGTCGGCCTTCTGGCCGGCCCGTTTTGCTTTTGCGTGGCTTGCAATCGAAAGTTTGGGCGCACTGATCAGCTTGTGTTTGTGATTCCCGGGCGGCCTCTCCCTTGCAAACACATCAGTCGCAGGCCCTGACTCAGGACAGGGGCAACCACCCGAGCAATCGGAAGGAGAAACCACATGATCGCAACCAAAACCATCACGGGTCTCACGCTCGCGTGCGCGCTCGCCGTTGGCTCGGCGTGCGCCGGCGTCAGGAAAAAGACCGTGGATATCAATCCAACCATGAACCGCGCACCCACATGCGCGGCCGCCATCGCCGTCTACAACAGCCGCGCGGACGTCCCGTACGACTACTACGAGCTGGCGTGGATCGAAGCATCTGGCAATTCCGTCTGGACGACGGATAATCAGCTCCAGCAGCAGATCCGAAATGGAGCAGCCAAGGTCGGCGCCAATGCCGTGATCGTCAACCCGGTCACGCAGTCCAAGAGTACCGTGAAAGTGCTGGGCGAAGTGGTCGGCACCAAGTCGGCGACAGCGAAAGCCAGCGCGCTCGCGATCTATATGCCCCGCGATGCGGCACGGGTGAGAGCCGCCTGCGGCAGCTGACGCACGGCGAAGCCGAATTCAACACCGGTCAAGAAACGGACAGGGCGCGGGTTGGTGGATGATCACCAACCCGCGCTTTTTTACGTCAGTTCTGCGCCCCGTTCCGCACTGCCATCTGTTCTCGGACGGACGCTTTGCTCGGCGCCGATGGGCTGGCCGCTCGCCATGGCGCTGTTTCGCACGTACTCCCGCGGCGACGTCATCCGCATCGGAAAAGCATCGAACGGCGGCTTCAATCCCGAGACGAATCCGCGCGCAACGCCGAGCATGAGTCCAGCAAAAGTTCTGTCGAACGGATTCTGCGCCGAGCTCCATTGCGCCTCGAGAGCGGCTTCCGGAATCTCGATGACACTGAACTTCTTGCCGTAAGCCTCCTCGAAAATCCGCACTGCTTCGCGCTGACTGATCTCTTCCGGCCCACCGACGTCGATGGTCGCGTTATGAGCGATCGGCGCTGTGAGCGACTGTACGGCGAACTCGGCCACGTCTGCAACGGCGACGTATCTGATCTTGTCCGTTCCCTTGCCGTATACCTTCGCCGTTCCGGCGACGGGATCAGCGAATAGCATTGGGCCCAGCCAGCTCTCGCAGAAAAGCGAACCATGGAGAATCGTGTAATCGAGCCCACTCGCCTTGAGATGCGCCTCCACCGCCGCCTTGGCGCTGGAAAGCGGATTGTCCGGCGTCTCGCTGGTGTCGAAAGAGACAAAAACGAATTTGGTAGCGCCAGCGTTTTTCGCGGCGTCGATCAGTGCCTCGTTTCCCTCTCCATCGGTCGCTTCGAACGAGTCTCCTGGCTGTGAAGTAAGGATCGTGGTGATGGTCGAGATGACCGCGCTCACACCCTCGCAAGCGGCGAGCAGCGTGCGCGGCTCCTTCACGTCGGCGCGGACTATCTCCGCTCCCAGCATCTTCAGGCGTTCGATCTTTTCAGGCGCCGAGGTCGTGCGAACCATCGCGCGAACCTGGTCACCGCGCGCGGTGAGGCGGCGAACAATCTCCGAGCCCAATACTCCTGTGGCACCAGCGACGAGAATCATGACATCCTCCTGCGGGAAGAACGGTCGCATCGAATCTGCGACATGGTTCGACACCCGGCAATTCGGGTGCGGGATTTGCCCCAACAGACGGGTTTCCGCCCACGGTGATTCCCATGAAGAAGACGCTTCTGTTCGCCTGTGTCCTTGCTGGATCCGCCAACGCCCAGAACCGCCTGCCGCCTGGTATGCGTCCACCGGGATGCTCCGCTGGACTTCAGTTGCCGGAGGGTTTCTGCGCCACCGTTTTCGCCGACAGCGCGAGCGGAGCGCGCCATATCGTCGTCGCACCGAACGGCGACGTCTTCGTCAATACCGATCCATCTCGCGCCAGGCGCACGGCGCCGGGCGCGCCCCCCGCGCCTAGCAGCGGGGGTATCCTCGCGCTCCGCGACACAAACGGAGACGGAAAGGCGGACGTGCAACAACGGTTTGGCGTGGCGGGCGGAACCGGCATCGCGCTGGCCGGGAACCTTCTTTACGCGACTTCCGGGAATTCGATCGTCCGATACCGTATGGAGCCTGGCTCGCTGACTCCCGCGGGAAATCCTGATACCATCGTCACCGGTCTCCCGATGACGGGGTCGCACCACTCTCACAACTTCGTCCTCCAGGGAAGCACGCTCTACGTCAACATCGGGTCCGCCTCGAACACCTGCCAGCAGCGCGATCGTCAGGCCGAGTCGCCGGGATACGATCCCTGCACGGAGCTGGAGACCCGCGCTGGAGTGTGGGAGTTCGACGCAAACCGGTTGCGCCAGAAGCCGGGCGATGGACGCCGCATCGCGACGGGCCTCAGAAACGCCGTGGCGCTCGCGCGCAATCCGTTGGACGGGTACCTGTACGCCACGGTCCACGGGCGTGACCAGCTGCACGACAACTGGCCGAACCTGTTTTCAATCGAGAAGAGCGCCGAAAACCCTGGCGAGGAATTGGTGCGAATCGATCGAGGCGCCGACTATGGCTGGCCCTACTGCTTCCACGACGTCGATCGCCGTGGATTGGTACTGGCTCCGGAGTACGGAGGTGACGGTCAGAAGATCGGGCAATGTTCGAGCAAAACCCAGGCACTGATGGCGTTCCCCGGCCACTGGGCTCCCGACGGAATGCTTTTCTACACTGGCAGGCAGTTCCCTAGCCAGTATCGCGGCGGCGCCTTCATCGCGTTTCACGGCTCCTGGAATCGGGCACCGCTTCCGCAGGCCGGATTTCGCGTCGTGTTCGCGCCCTTTCAATCCAACCGTCCGACGGGTTCCTATACGACGTTCGCCGACGGATTCAATCCCAATCCCGGCGCCGGAGGCGCGCGGCCGGTGCGCCGCCCGGTTGGACTAGCCCAGGCGCCAGATGGCTCACTCTTCATCACGGATGATACGGGCGGCACCATTTGGAGGATCTCGTACCGCGCCGCTGGGCGTTGACCGGGCTGCCGGCAGGCGGTGACCCGCGTGGAAAGATTGCGTTTGGCCGGTTTCGGTGAGAGAATGAGAGGCAAGTTGATCTCTCGTTCCGTAGTGACCCGGCCGCTGAGACCATTCAGCAATCTGCTCAAGCGCATGCTTGGGGGATTGAGGCCGCCGCCGCCAAAAAAAATAGCCGCGGTTCGCCACAACGGCCTCGACACCGAGCGGCGCCTCAGCTTCATGCTGGAGTCGGTGCCGGTCAACCTCTGGTCCACCGACGCGCACCTCAACATCACCTTTTCGCAGGGCGCCGGCCTCCATCTCATCGGCACCAGCGCCAACGAACAGGTTGGAATGACGCTGTACGAGGTGCTGAAGACGCGGGACCCGGGCGTTACACCGCTCGCGGCGCACCTGAAGGCCCTGCAAGGGGAGCTGGTTCGGTATGAGACCAACTGGCGGGGAAGATCTTTCGAGACCAGAGTCGAGCCGCTGCGCGGACCTGATGGGCGAATATCCGGAACCGTTGGAATCGCGATCGACGTGACAGATCGCAAGAGTCTTTACGAGGCACTCCAAACCCAGAACGTCTACTTCGCCGCGCTCTTCGAGAATGCGCCGGAGGCGATCGCGATCCTCGACGAGCACGATCACATCATCCGCATCAACAATCAGTTCACGACGATGTTCGGCTACACGGAAGACGAGTGCGCCGGCCGCAGCATCAATGATCTGATCGTCCCCCGGGAGGAGGTTGAAGAAGGCGAGAAGCTCACCGCGCGAGTTGCCGCCGGAGAAAAGCTGCGGACGGAAGGATTACGGCGTCACAAGGACGGCCACACAATCTGGGTCGCAATCGCCGCAACGCCGTTTGGTGTCGTGGATCAGCCGGGAAGAGTCTACGCCATGTACCACGACATCTCGGCACGGAAACACGCGGAAGACGAGCTCAAGGCGCTCCTGCTGGTCGACCAGCTGACGGGGCTTCACAATCGGCGCGCGTTCATCACTCTGTCAGAACAGGCGCTCAAGTTGGCGACGCGCATGGAGCGTGACGTGCTCATGATCTTCATCGACGTCGACCATCTCAAGCAAATCAACGACACTTACGGGCATCTGGCAGGCGATCGCGCTCTTATTGATACAGCGCGCATGCTCCGAGAAAGTTGCCGCGAGGCGGACCTCATCGCGCGTCTTGGAGGCGACGAATTCGTCGCGCTGATGACGGTCGATTCGGATCAGACCGCCGAGCTCGTGTGCGAGCGCATCACTGCGCGCGTGGCCGCCCACAATCGCGAGATCGATCGAGGCTACGAGCTGTCGCTCAGTCTGGGCGCCAAGAGATCAAAGGCCGAAGGCACGATGCTGGCGGATCTTCTCGCCCAGGCGGATACGGCACTCTACGAGCAGAAGCGGGGACGCGGCCGCCCTCACGCACTCTCGCGATAGTACTCCGCAAGGCACCATGTAACCATGTCGGCGAGCAGAACCTGGGTGCGCTCGGACGATGGAAAGCGCGCACCGACGTCATTGACAAGTGCTTGCGCCAACCTGACAACGCCCTCGCCGGTTTCGCCCCCGTCTTTCATCTCTGAGACGAAGGTACAGACGGCGGCTTGCAGATCTTCCTTGGTGTAGACGCCAGCGGAAAAAACCGTCGCCAGCGCCGTCGCGAGGTTCATTTGAGCACTGCTTCTCGCGTTGCGCGCAACCCGTTGGTCGCTGCGCTTGTCTCCGCCTCCTCCCGACGCTTTTCGACCAGGGCGACCCGTCATGCGTGGAACGTGCGGCGGGTCGCCGATTGTGTCAAGACAATTCGATCATTACGGAAGCGCGCGTACTACTCCGCATGCGATGCGCGCGCCGCTGTTGCCCGCGGGGTTCGAGACCTGGTCGTCGGCACCCGCGTGAATCACGAGCGAGCTGCCATCGGCATCGAACAGGGATGAAGTCCCCGGTGTGAGTGAAACACGATCCGTGGTGAAAGCGACCGCTCCAACGCCGCTGGCCGGAATCACGATGTTGGGGTTATCGCCGGCATGCGGCCCCAACGGATTCGCGAGTCCGTGCTCCTTCCCCATCGGGTTGTAGTGCCCGCCGGCGGTCGAGAAGGCGGGACTGGCGCGCCCGTCGCATCTTCCGACCTCATGAAAGTGAATTCCGTGGGTTCCTGCTGGGAGCGCGATGCTGGAGATATCCACGTGCACCAGTCCGTTCTTGTCCTGCCATATCTGGGCGGTGCCAAGCGGCGCGCCGTTGGCGTTGTATATGATCGCGTTTGCAGCGGAAACGGAATTCTGCATTCGCTGGGCTGATGAACAAGCGCCGCAGAGCGCGACGATAGCGGCGATGTTGAACAGCAGGGACCTGCTCGGCACTTTCATCTTCGACTCCGGATTGAGGTTTTCCCCGAGACGGCGGTTTCCGCGCGTCGATCGCGGATTGGCCTACCCGGCGAAACGACCACAATGCGCAAATTTCCGTCCTCCCGAGCGGATATCAACCAGATAGTCCGCTAAAACCGGGGGGAATCGGACGTATTATCAGTTCCGAATCTTGAATTTCGTCCAGATAACGACCGTCACGCAGTCCTGCATGCTGCGTGTATACTGGGCCGGCGCGCCGGGGCCGGCATAAACCTCGACGCCCACGACTTCGGGCCCGTTGACGAAGTTGTTGATGTCGCCGGGCGTCACCGACTGCCACGGCATGTCGTCGACGTAATACTGCACGCATCCCGGGCCACCCGTCAGACTGGTTGATCCCCGCGAACTGGTTACCTGCTCGCCATCTGGTCCGTAGCTGACGCGAAGTCCGGGGACGCGGCGCAAGATGTCGGTGAGAGCGTTCGGACGGATCATCTGAATCTGATCAGGTCCCAGATAGTATCCCGTTCCCGATCTCTGCCTTTGGTTGAATCCGACCTTGTCGAGGCTGCTCGCCCGACGGGCGGTGACGACAACCGGATCGATCACGGCCACGAACTTCGGCAGTTTGATCGTTACCTGTTTCGCTTCGTGCGACGATAGATCGACCGGCACTGTCTCGGCGCCAAACCCGAGGTGCCGCGCCAACAGAACGTGAGTGCCAGAGGGCAGATTCCGGATCGAGAACTCGCCCCGCTCATTGGTCATCGCAATAACATCGGTTCCGACGACCTCGACGCGGCTGCCGGCGTTGGATGGGGCGCCCTCGAGCACGACACGTCCAGATACGATCGCGTTGCCGGTTTTTGCTCCGGAATCCGCGCGCGACAGCAGCATCGTGCGCGCAAAGAGCTCCGAGTCCTGGTCGCCGAGCGTAATCGGGATCTCCGCCGTGACGGCGCCCGCTTTTCTCGCCTGGAGCGTCGCCTGCATGGAGTTCGGCAGTCCGCAAAGCCGGAAGGCGCCTTGCGCATCGGTACTGTCGCGAATTACACGCGGGGTACGCCTGACGCCTATCTCCTTTGACACTTCGAGCTGGCTCCAGGCGATCGAGACCTCGGCTCCCGCGACCGGCTGGAGGGATTCAGGCTCGGTTACGTGTCCAATGACAGCCGACGTGCCTTGCGGGCGGAAGCCTCCGGCGGGACAGGCGGCGCGAATAATCGTGCGCGCCGACGGGACCGCGAGAAAAACGAAGCTCACGCTATCCGGCCCGACGTGAAAAGGCTGGCTCGCCAGTGAGATTCCGAGAGTGTCGAGCATTGGATGGAAGACCCCGACCTGGTAGGTGCCGGGCAGAAGGCTGTCGATCCTGAACTTGCCCTGAGAATCCGTGACGAGCGACGCCTTTGCGCCCTGAACGATCACATCCGCGCCGGAGAGATATCTCCCATTGACGCTATCGACGACGACGCCGGCGATTGACGCATTTCCCTTCGTGGCCGGCGCCGGTGCGGGCGGCGTTTTCTGCTGCGCGAGTAGTGGCGCGCCGGCGGCGTAGACGGCGAAGGCCGCGACAAGCGAAAGGGGTGTGGCGAATCGCATCAATCTTCCAGTGCCGGTTCGTAAGCAGTCTCGGTGTGCGGAGCCACCTGAGCGTTCGAGCGGATGAGACGCGCGCAGGTGTTCCACCTGAGAATCGCATCGTCGTTTCCAGCGGGCCGGATTGCCTCGGCCTTTTCGTACCAGCTCATCGCTTCTCGCAGCGAATCGTACGCCATGCTACCGCTGCCCATCCCGCCCCTGTGCAGATGCGCCTGCCCGCTGCGCTCGGACGCGATGCCGGTGTAATATGCCCGTTGATATGGGTCAGAGATCCGCGGCAGCGTTTCGCGAACGGCTTTCATGACCGTCGCGTGTCCCTCCGCCAGCTGGTCGGTCAGGGCAAGCACCAGCATCACTACCACCTGTTGATTGCCGGGGTCGATCTCCAGGATGTCGCGACAAATGCTTTCCGACGCCCACGATTGATTGATGAGGCGGTAGCGCTCGGCCTTCTGGACCGCGCGCGGTATCGCTTCCTTCGAAATCGGCTTCAGCTTGAAGTCCCTGAAATCCTCTTTCACCGTGCTTTTCCCTGCCCCGTGTCGGTTGACTTCCTACCCCTCACCAGCCGTACGAGTTTCCCGAGTGGGTCATAATGCTTGTCGATCACGCGTTCTTTCAGGGGAATAATGGCGTTGTCCGTGATCGTTATGTTCTCGGGGCAAACTTTCGTGCAGCACTTGGTGATGTTGCAGTAACCAATGCCGTGACTCTCCTTCAGCTCGTCAGTTCGATCGAGAATGTCGAGCGGATGCATCTCGAGCTGGGCGGCGTGAACCAGAAGTCGTGGACCGACGAACTGCTCGTGGAGCTGGTGGTCGCGCAGGACGTGGCAGACATCCTGGCACAGGAAGCACTCGATGCATTTCCGAAATTCCTGAACCCGGTCGGCATCGGATTGCGACATCCGCCAAGTGCCGTCGGGCGCATCGGGAGGTCGGGGTGTGAACTTCCGGATTCTCTTCTTCGCCCGGAAGTTGGAAGAGACATCGGTCACCAGATCTTTCACCGGTGGAAAGGCCCGCATTGGCTCGACGGTGACCGGCTCCTTGAGATCCAGCTCGCTCAATCGCGTCATGCATAACAGGCGCGGCATGCCGTTGATCTCCGCCGAGCACGACCCACACTTCCCTGCCTTGCAGTTCCATCGCACCGCGAGATCGGTTGCGCCTTCGGCCTGTATCTGATGGATGGCGTCGAGAACGACCATGCCCTCCGAGACGCTCGTCGAATAGTTCTGGAGTTGTCCACTCGCGCCCGCGCCGCGCCAGATGCGAAAAGTCGCGGCGCGTGTTTCGGTGCCCGCACTGGTGTCGCTCCTGGCGGCTGCGCGCTGGCCGCTTTCGGCAATGTTTCGCGCGAACGACTCGTTGGCGGCCATTACTTGTTCTCCTCGACAATCCGCTTGAGATCGTCGCGCATCTCGGGGATCGGCTCGCGCGTTACCTGCATCTCACCATTAGGACCACGCCGGATGACGATGTTGAACTTGCCGTAGCTCGGATCCCTTTCCGGAAAATCTTCCCGGAAGTGTCCTCCGCGGCTCTCCTTTCTCTCCAGAGCCGCACGGGCGACGATCTCCGAAACGGTCAACAGGTTCTGCAGGTCGAGCGCAGTATGCCATCCCGGATTGTACTCACGGTTTCCGGTAACGGAAACCTTTCGGGCCCTCTCTCTCAGCGACTTGAGCGCATCGATTGCGCGCTGGATCTCATCCTCCCGGCGCACGATGCCCACCAGCTCCTGCATCATCGTCTGCAGATCGTGCTCCACCTGGTAGGGGCCTTCGCCACCGCCCTGCCGGTCGAAGGGCTCGAGCGCCGAGTGGATGATCGCGTCAGCATGCTGCGCATCGACTCT
>DATHGO010000173.1:0-2586 GCA_035317585.1 Gemmatimonadaceae bacterium
TGAGAGGCTCGCGAATGCTCCCCCTCATGGTGGTCGAAGGCGGATGGCCATCTGCTTCCGTGCGAGGAATGTTCTCGTCGTCGCCGGAAATGCAATCGAGATACATCACGCGACAGTCGCAGCTTCTCGACGAGGCGAAGGCAATCGGGGTCTTCCAGCTGTCCTTCACCGATCTGGACCTTGGGAATTTCCCGAAGCCTGTGCCAGCGATTTTGCCTCTCTTTGCGACGCTGGGTCTCGTGGACGCGAACCTCAAGTCGAAACCGGCACTTGCCACCTGGGACAAGGTTTTCGCCCGACGTCTCGAGCATTAAGCAGCGTTGGCCATGGGCCGGTTCCGGACCTCGGCAGCTCGAAATCTTCCGTACGTGAAGTAGATCGTCAGGCCAACGGCCAGCCAAACGAACAATCTGATCCAGGTCGGGAGCGGGAGCCCGGACATCAGATAGAGGCAGATCAGGGTTCCAACGATCGGCACCCACGGCATGCCCGGTGTTCTGAACGGTCGCCGAGTGTCGGGCTCGATTCGGCGCAGGATGAGGACTCCCATGCACACGATCGCGAACGCGAGCAGAGTTCCCATGCTCACGAGCTGACTAAGCAGTGCGATTGGAAAGAGTCCGGAAGCGATTGCGACGATGAGTCCGGTGATCGCTGTGGTCACGTGCGGCGTGCGATACCGCGGATGTAGCCTGGCAAACAGAGGTGGAAGCAACCCGTCGCGGCTCATCGAATAGAAGATCCGGGACTGGGCCAGCATGTTCACCAGTATCACGCTCGACAGTCCGCAAATCGCGCCGATGTTGATGATGGGCGCGAGCCACTTGAGTCCCGTTGCCTGCACGGCGACGGCGATCGGCGAGGCGACGTTGAGGCTCGTGTACGGGACGAGCCCGGTCATGACGAGTCCAACGGCGATGTATATGACGGTGCAGATCGCGAGCGAGACGAGAATTCCGATCGGGATGTCACGCCCTGGATTCTTCGCCTCCTGTGAAGCGGTCGAGACCGCGTCAAATCCGATGTAGGCGAAGAAGATGATTCCCGCGCCGCGAAGGATCCCGCTCCAGCCGAACGATCCGAACTGCCCCGTGTTCGGGGGAATGAAGGGATGCAGATTCGCCGTATTGATGTAGCGCGCGCCGAACGCCACGAAGATCGCCAGCACCGCGACCTTGATAATGACAATGGTAGTGTTGACGCGCGCAGATTCGCGGATTCCAATCACCAGAAGCGCAGTGAGCGCGAGGCAAATGATCATGGCGGGGAGATTGAACACCCCGATTACGTGGGTTCCGTCGGGCAGGCAGATGTGGATTCCCGGGGCACCGGTGAGGCGCGGTGGAATCGTGATACCGATCTCGCTGAGCAGGGTGACCGCGTAGGCCGACCATCCGACCGCTACGGTCGAGGAGCTGAGAGAGTACTCGAGAACGAGATCCCAGCCGATTATCCACGCGACCAGCTCACCCATCGTCGCGTAGGCGTAGGTATACGCGCTTCCGGCCACCGGGATCATGCTGGCCAGCTCGGCGTAGCAAAGGCCGGCGAACACGCAAGCGACTCCGGCGAAGACCATCGACAGCGTCAACGCCGGGCCGGCGTTTTGGGAGGCGACGGTACCTGACAGAACGAAGATTCCCGCGCCGATCACGGCCCCGATTCCCAGAGTGACCAGCGCCAGTGGCCCCAGCTCCCGTCGCAGCGTCCCCGCGCCGGCCTCGGCCAGCAACGAACCGATGTCCTTCCGAACGAAGAGCGACATGACTCCCCCAATTTGGATGCGTAATTGTATACAAATAGCCAGCCTAGGATAATCCGGACGGGCAGGAGGCGCAAGAAGGCCGGACAGGGACGCCCGGGATGAGCGAAAGAAGCGGGCGTTGGTCGCACCGGGCGGCGTTATATTGGCGACATCGTGCAGAGACGAGCTGCTACCAAGCCGCGCGCCCCGTCGCAGCGGGGAAAACGCGCCACCGGCGCCACCGAGCGGGCGAACAAGCTCTACGATTCGCTCCGGAATCTCATTGTCCGCGGACAGCTGGCTCCTGGAGCACGGATCGTGGAAACCGAAGTCGCCGAGCGCTTTGGCGTCAGCCGCACCCCCGTTCGCGCCGCGTTTCAGCGGCTCGAGCGAGAGGGCTACGTCATCGCCTCGGCCACGCACCAGGCGCGGATGACCGTCGCCCCACTGACGCGCGAGGACGTTGGAGAGCTGCTCGAGATTGTCGGGGAGCTGGAGGGGCTCGCTGCCCGAAGTGCGGCGGGTCTAAGCGAATCGCTGCGTGAGACGCTGGCGAAGGAGCTTGCGGCGCTCAACGCCGAGTTCCGGCGCGCAGCGTCTGCCAAGGGGGCACAGCCTGGAAAACTCTATGAGCTCGACGAGAAGTTTCACCGGCGCTACGTCGAAGCTGGTGCGGGGCCGCGACTGCGGTCGTTGCACGAAGCCGTAAAACCGCAGGCCGAGCGCTATATCAGGATGTACATCGCACTGCTGCTCGACACCGTGCCTACCGCCGGGACTGAACATGATGTGATTGTCGATGCGATCCGCACCGGCAACGCCGCCGCCGCGCAACGCGCAGT
>DATHGO010000174.1:0-4163 GCA_035317585.1 Gemmatimonadaceae bacterium
GAGGCGAGGTCCGAGGGCGATTCCAAGCTCCTGGGTGATCACGCCAAGACTCTGGGCGGCGCGCCGGAGAATTGCTTCGACGGCTGAGCCGCCGGTTGTGATCTGGGCCGTAAGCCGTCGGCGTTCGGTTGCGCCGGGTGGCCGGATCGGAATCAACGAGTCGACGTAAACGCGATAGGCGACGTCGGTCGGCACACGGCCAGCTGATGCGTGAGGATGATACAGGTATCCCTTTTCTTCCAGATCGCTCATCGTGTTGCGGATGGTCGCCGGCGAGACACCCAGCCCGAATTTGTGCGCAAGACTCCTCGAGCCGGCCGGCTGAGCCGTTTCGACGTACGTCTGGATTACGGCTTCAAGAACCCGCCGCTCGCGCTCGTTCAAACCCGGCACTGACATAGACTCAAATATAGCTGTGACTTGGGTTTGGACCTACGGTAGCGCTAAGCGGGCGCCCGCTCGGCGCCGCCAGGTCCGTCGCGAGACTGTCGAGGCGGAGCCACCCCATTGGGGTGAGCCGAACGCGCGGGTTTTTCAGTGGATCGTCGATCAGAGCCCATCCGGCGGCCCTCCAGCCCTGAGCGCGACCCATTTCGCCCTCGGTGATCTCGAGACCCCTCCGGGTGCGCAGGCCTAGATAGACCCTTTCCATCGCCCGGTTCTCTTCGGTCAGAGTCTCTTCCCCGGCTATCACCCGCTCGCCCTTTTCGAGACGTCGAATCCATTCCGAGTAGGCCGCAACGTTCCACCGTCGAGTGGCGCCATCGAAAGAATGCGCGGATGGTCCGACACCGGCGTAGGGCGCGCCCGACCAATAGGCGGAATTGTGCCTCGACGTCATCCCCGGGAGCGCGAAGTTGGAGACCTCGTAGTGGTCGTAGCCGGCCGCGGTCATCATCGCGTGCGCGGACAGAAACTCCTCTTCGTAGCTCTCTTCGCTCCCCTGCACGGTCGCGCCCCGGTCCGCCCAGCGCGCGATCGGAGTCTGAGCTTCGACGGTCAGGCCATAGAGCGACAGGTGCGCCGGCTCCAGATCGAGCGCGCGAACAAGGTCACTCTCCCACGAACGCCCGAGGTGGCCGGGCAGCGCGAAGATCAGATCGAGGGAGATGTTGTCGATGCCGCCCCGTCGCAGGGTTTGAACCGCGCGGCCGATCTGCGAGGCGTCGTGGGTCCGGTGCATCCATTTGAGGGCGGCGTCATCAAAGCTCTGCGATCCAAGGGAGACGCGGTTCACGCCGGCGGCGACCCAATGTGCCACGGCCATGTCGTTGACGTCGTCCGGATTCGCCTCGATCGTAATCTCAGGCGCGTCCGAGATCCGGGCCCGGTCCCGCACATTCGCGAGGACGTCGGCAATCCCGAGGCCTCCGAGCCGCGACGGAGTCCCGCCGCCCAGGTACACGGTGTCGAGGGTGGCGCCTTCCAGATCTGGGCTCAGGCCGTCCAACTCCGTTCCCAGGGCTTTGACGTACTCCTCGACGGGTGTGGTGGAGCGTACAGCGATGGAGAAATCGCAGTACGAGCAGCGTCGGGCGCAGAAGGGAACGTGAATGTAGAGATGGCGAGGGGGCATCTCATGAATATAGGCGCCGTCGAGGCCCAACCTGACTTATGACTACCGGCCGGGGCCTGTCGGCTTACAAGTTGATGGCTGCGGGCACCCCAGACTTCACACCGTCAAAGCTTCGACCACGTCAGCGTCGACGGATCTCTCCGGCAAGGGAACACTCGACGAGCCCGATGATCTCGAGCGACGTGATCGCCGCCAGGCACTCAGCGATCGTGAGTCCGGTTGACGCCGGGAGGGAGTCGGTCTCAACGAACCCTTCGGCTATCGCATCCCAGACCTTCTGCTCCGATTCCGGAAGCAGCGGCGGGGGCGGTGCGACCCGTGGTGCCGAGACACCGAGCAGGGCCAGCGCATCCTCGGGCGCCGCGATGAGCACTGCTCCATCTCTGAGCAGCTGATTGGATCCGCGGCTCTGGTCGGAATCGATCGGTCCGGGGACGGCGGCGACCACGCGCCCGAGCTCGATCGCCTGGGAAGCCGTGTTGAGGGCTCCGCTTCTGAAGCCGGCCTCGACTACAATGGTGACCGGAGCCAGCGCAGCGATGATCCGATTTCGCTTTGGAAAGGCGCCCTGAGCGGCCTTCGTTCCCGGAGGATTCTCCGAGACAACGAGACCGTGTTCAGCAATCGTCCGATGCAGCAGCCGGTGCCCCACCGGATATGGAACGTCGATGCCCGTCCCCAGGACCGCGACGGTATTGCCGCCCTGCTCCAACGCCGTCCGGTGGGCGGCGGCATCGATGCCGCGCGCCATCCCGCTCACGATCGAGACTCCGCCGCGGACGAGCGCCCGGGTCAGGGTCCGGGTGATTCGCTCGCCGTAGGCGGTCGAGTTCCTCGTCCCGACGATCGCGACGCGGGGCGTTGCCAGGGCCGAAATGCGCCCGATCGTGTACAGCTCGCGCGGCGGGTGGGCGAGATCGTTCAGCTCTCTTGGATATTCCAATGACGCGCGTGTCCAGCGCTGCACCTGCATGTCCGATGCTGTCGGAGGTGCTTGAACTGTCAGCATACAAACTCAGGGCAGGCTTACAGTTACATCTTCAGGTCTGACACTCTGCTTTAGGCGCAGGAGCTCGGTCCACCACGCCGCCGTGAGCACGTCCAGGCCCTCTCGCGCGGCGGCGCTGATCGCGAAAAGTCCGAACGCTCCGGGCGCATTTATGGGCGGAGCGTACTCCTCGCCGAGGAGGTCCATCTTTGTGAAAACCACGCAATGGGGTTTGGCAGCGAGGTCGGGCGAGTACTCGGCGATCTCCCGCCTCAGCTGGTCGTACTCCTCCTGCCAGTCCATCGCGTCGATTGGGATCAGGAACGCGAGGATTCGCGTCCGCTCGATATGGCGGAGGAACTGAAGACCCAACCCTTTCCCTTCATGTGCACCTTCGATGATGCCCGGGATGTCCGCGACCACGAACGTCCGGTGATCGGACAACTGGACCACGCCGAGGTTGGGCTGAAGGGTCGTGAATGGATAGTCGGCGATTTTGGGCCGCGCCGCGGAGATCACCGAAAGGAGCGTCGACTTGCCCGCGTTTGGCTGCCCGACGAGGCCGACATCGGCGATCAGCTTGAGCTCCATCTCGAGCGTCCGGATCACGCCCTCTTCTCCAGGCTGCCACTCTCGAGGTGACTGGTGGGTGGGAGTCGCAAAGAATGCGTTCCCCTTCCCGCCCCGACCGCCGGGCGCGATCACCACTTCCTGTCCATCCTCGAGAATCTCGGCCACGATCTCGCCGGTGGCGGTGTCGCGCAGAACCGTACCCGGCGGTACGGGCATGATGATGTCGGCGCCCGACCGCCCGCTTTTGTTCGACCCCATCCCATGCTCACCGCGCTCGGCCACCCACTTGTCGCGGTAGGTGTAGTCGAGGAGGGTCGCAAGGTTCGAGTCGCCGCGGACGATGACGCTGCCGCCGCGACCGCCGTCGCCGCCGTCGGGGCCGCCCATCGGGGTTCTCCACTCGCGACGGAAGGAGGTGCATCCTGATCCCCCGGTACCACCCTCTACTCGGATTACAGCCCGGTCTATGAACATTGCAGCGTCTGGATTGGGGCGCTTCGTCTCAGGTCGAGAATACTAAAGCAGGGAACGGAAAAGCTCCCAGCCATCAGCAGCAAAGCCGATAGCTCCCCGCTTTGGTTTATAGATGCCAGCCTCTGGGCGACGACCACCTACTCCGCCGCCACCTTTTGCAGCAACTGCCTGTAACGAGAAAGATCGTCCCGCGAGATGAGATCAGTGAGCGCATCGAGAACGGCTGCAAGCTCGCCAGTTGGGCTCCCCGCGTTGATCGCCCCCCGAAGATGCGAGTGCAACTGTCTCTGCTGCCCGGACACCGCGCAGGCAGCCACGATGCATAGCTCCCGCGTGCGAAGGTCCACTCCGGGCCTCGACAGGACTTTGCCGTAGCCGTCAACGATCATCCACTCATCGAGCGCCGGGTGCAGCTCGCGGATGTTCCGGCGCAGCTTTTCGTAGGACTCGCCGTACACAATGGCGCACGTCTCTTCCCCACGCGCTCTCCAGAGACCGAGGTCGTCGACCGACGCCTCCGCGTCTTCGGCGGGTGCCGGCCGTCCGGATACG
>DATHGO010000175.1:0-4721 GCA_035317585.1 Gemmatimonadaceae bacterium
GTTGAACTTCTCCGTGTTCGTCAATTGGCCCGGGGCGATCCACGAAGGGAACGGCGAGGGAGTTGTTTTGATCGACGAGCGCGCGGATGCCGCGCAGCGCACGGCGATTGAAACTCTTGTCGGAGGCAAAGTCGGCGGGCCGTGGGGCATTCTGGGCTGGACCTGGCCAAAGGTGCACGGTCCTTACACCGTCGCGTACGCATTGACGTTCGATGGCGTTAATACAAGCATCAGAGGCGGCGAGCACTTCGAAGTCCAGGGTCGGCCCATCCGAAATCCCGTAACCGGTGCCGAATCTCATCCCGGCGTCGTTCTTCCGGAAGGGATCATCTTCAAGCGCGGCGATCTCGGCACGAGCACTCTTTTCCGGGTCTCCAACGGCATAGAGTACGATCATTCAGGCAAGTACCTGGCGGTCGGCCCGTTCCAATACGCGTGGCCGTGAGTGGACCGATCGCTGGTCGAGCTCTGTGAACACTCTCGCTATCGATCAGGAATCCGCCGAGTGGCTGCGTGACCTCCAGGGGAACGGTGCGGCGCGCGAACACGCCACCGCGCGCCTTCACGCGTTGCTCATTCGCGTAGCGCGGGGAGAAGCGTCGCGCCGGCGCTCGACACTACCGGGTCGCGCGATCGAGGACGTCGACGACCTCTGCGTACAGGCCGCGAGCGATGCGCTGATGGCGGTGCTCGCGAAGCTGGGCACGTACCGCGGCGCTGCCCGGTTCACGACCTGGGCGTGCAAGTTCGCGATCTTCGAAACATCGACTCGCTTGCGGCGTCACGCGTGGCGCCAGCGGAAAGTGGAGCTCGACGACACAATCTGGGATCGATTGCCAGATGCTGCGCCGCCAGTCCTTCAGCGCCTGGAGAACGATCAACTGATCGTTGCGCTTCACCGCGCCGTTCGCGACCATCTCACCGAGCGACAACGGTTCATCTTTCAGAGCGTGACAATGGATGATGTACCGATAGATGTCCTCGCGGAGCGCCTCGGAACCTCTCGAGGCGCCATCTACAAGACGCTTCACGACGCGCGCGCAAAGCTCCGGCGAGTGTTGATCGAGGCAGGTCACGGGGAGCCCGTTTCATGACCGAGTCCCAACTTCAGAAGTTGCTCGGCAGTACTGCCCCGGATCCGGGATGTGAGGGCTCGGGAGAATTTATGGACGAGTACTGCGAGCTGGTGTCCAGTGGCGAGCCGTTGCCGGATCGCTTCGCCGCATTTCTAACGCACATGGCCAACTGCGTCGCGTGCCGTGAGGACACGGAAAGTCTTCTGGCGCTGCTTCTGGAACAGGAGAAAACGAACACGGGGTAAGATTTCGGTCGGCCACGCCGCTAACTGAGGAACAGTCCAGGAGCCTCAGATGTCAAACGATACCCCGACCGTCACTTACGGAAGCATCGCGGTTGACGGACTGAACGTCGCTTATCGCGAGGCCGGCAATCCCACGAATCCCAAGGTCGTGCTGCTGCACGGGTTCCCGGCGTCCTCCCACCAGTACCGCGACCTCATTCGGCTGCTTGCCGACCGCTTTCACCTGATCGCGCCGGACTATCCGGGATTCGGGCTGAGCGACACTCCGAATCCGGCCACGTTTTCGTACACGTTCGACCGCATCGCTCAGGTCATCAAGCGGTTCCTCGCGCTCAAGGGCTTCAACCAGTACGGCCTGTTCGTGCAGGACTACGGTGGACCGGTGGGTTTCCGCCTCATCGAGAGTGAGCCTGATGCGCTCGAGTGGCTCATCATTCAGAACTCGAACGCCTACGAGGTGGGCTTTACAGCGGCGTGGGATGGCCTACGCAACCTGTGGAAGAACCGCTCGCCCGAGACGGAGGCGCCGCTCCTCGGACTCCTCGCGCGCGACACGATCAAGGCGATCTATCTGCACGGCGCAAAGCGGCCCGACCTCGTAAGCCCGGACAGCTGGGAATCGGATAGCGCGTTCATGCAGCGCCCCAACGCCGCGCGGTTGCATCTCGATCTCTTCTACGATTACCGCACGAACGTTCCGCTCTATCCCAGGTGGCAGGCGTTACTGCGGGAGCGGCAGCCCGAAACGATCATCTTCTGGGGGCAGCACGACATGTTCTTCACGCCTGAAGGCGGCGACGCCTACTTGGCCGATCTCCCCGCCGCCGAGATCCACCGGCTCGATGCGGGTCACTTCGCTGTCGAGGATCACCTCGACTACATCGCGACGCAGATTCGGCGTTTCTATTCGCAGCGCGTCGGGGTTCTGGCACCGGCCTAGGCACGCAATCTCCTATCACCATCGCGGCGAAACCGCATCCGAAAAGTGCTTGTCAGCTGCAACGTTCGTTAGGTGGCGCGCGACTGAACTAGAGTCGCCTCACGCCTGACGCTTCGACACTATGGCTACACTATGGCTTTAGTATCACGCCCAGATCGGTGGCAGAGTGTCCCCCATAGTCCCCACGAAATAAGTAGGTCCCGGGCGGAAGCGTGATTCCACTGCCTATCCCGGAGATAGCGCCGTACGACGGAGCCGGAATTGGTACCACCGCGAAATCAAACACATCGCGCTTGGTCTCTCCTGGTGCGAAATGAGTGACGCCGATGTCAAACGCCAAGTCTCCCGAGCTCACCCCACCACCGGAAATTTGACGAATTGCATAACGGTAGCTTGTGGCGACGCCCCCGCCCAACCCGCTTGGAAGTTGAACAACTACCGAATAAGGAAACGGGTTGCGGACCGAGATCGTAAATGTCGCCAGCCCATCGTCGATCATCGGGCTCGGCGATGCGGGTGAGACCACACTGGTGACTTGGAGCTCTGACGGAGCAATCGACCGGGTGCCAGAACCCAACGGGAGAGGAGCACCAGCGTCACGAATGCACGAAGAGGGGCAGGAAACGACCCCACCGCAATCCTGAAGGAACTCCCGTCGCGCGTGTCCTCCGGAACGTACCAGGGCGTGCAACATCTCATGCCGAACTACTGGACCGTCGATAGTACGGTTCCTATTCAGCACGATTCGGTTACTCGCGCGAGACCAATACCCTTCGACACCATTTCCGCTGTTGTCTGGGTTCGATAGTTCTTCGGCCGCTGAGTACCATTGGATCCTGTCCAGCGATCCCCGACGACCCGAACACTCCTCCACCATCGCCCACCAGCGTGCATAAACGGGCGGAGGAACAAACAGCTCCGCGTCGGCGGGGAGGGGCGGATCAACCAGACGGCCGCAAGATAATCCGGCTACGAGCGCAAGAATCCCTGCGCGTGTGTTGTTCGTGCGGAAGAGAGAGCGGAATCTGAACAATGGCTGAATTCGTTCTGGGCCCTGTAACCGCGAATTTCGGACAATCCGTCGTCATGCAACAGAGGCATGAGTTCGGAGATGTCCGTTCCGTCAATCGCATGGGCGAGAAGCGTACTTGGCCAGCGGTGTGGTTTGGAGCTACCTAACGCCTTGGTTCAGCTGTGAGCACGTTACAACTATTGCGGCGACGCCACATCCAGGTGCTTGTCGGCTGCAACGTTCGTTACGACTCACTCACATCGTGTCGGGAAATACGGGTCGTCCTCAACGGTTGCCGGTTCCACACCGGAGCGTCGTTAGAGACCGTACATCACCAATTGAGGAGAAACTATGGTGGACCAGCCGGCCGCGGCGCCTGATTCCCATCTCTACCTGTCGTGCTCAGAGTGTCGCGCACCGATGCGTGAGAAATACTTCTCCCTGAACGAGCGGCCCATCTGCGCGAAGTGCTGTCCCAGGTATGCGCGGCGTATCAAGCGCACGGACGGTGCAGGAGCAATATGGCGCGTAGGTCTGCAGGGCGCGCTCGTCGCCCTGGTGGGCGTGGTTGCATTGGTCGTGGTGATCAAGTTTGTGCCGCCCGCTCGCATCTTTCTCCTCATCCCGATCGGCTATTACATCGGCAAGCGCATGATGAGGTCCCTCGAGGGGTACAGCACTCGTCGCTACCAGTACCTCGCGGTAACCCTCACGTATCTGTGCTTTCTGATCGGCTTCACAATACCGGCCATTGGTGCGGAACAAGAAGCGCGCAACCGTCGGGCCGTGAATCGCGCCAAGATGCAGGGGACGCTGGCGACCGAGACGGACGCAATTCGCGAGGAATTGGTGGCACTGAACGCACAGCAGGGAAACCCGGCCAATCCCCTTTCTGGCGAAGGCTCACGATCGAAGGAGCAGGCCGCTGCAGCACAGAGGAAGGCCGCCGAAGAGCACATTGGTCCGAGGCCGGGGCTCGCCTTCGTGCTGCTGCTCTTCTCCCCTGTCTTTGGGATGATGCAGTTCGGCATGATGGCTTCCGCCATGGGAGTCATGGCGCTGGGCTACGCACTGTACCAGGCGTGGAAACAGACCGATGGAGAAGGAATGGTGCTCGATCTGAGCGGTCCCTTTCGTGTCGGACTGGGGCCGATTCCCGCGAGCTAACGGAGTCCTCGCAGGCGACTGTCTAGCCGTCGGAACATCGGGTCGCGGTCGAGCAGCTTGAAATACACAAGCTCAGGATCACCGGCATCAAGATTGTGAATCACGCCGCTCGGCTCAAACCCCACTTTCTCAAGGAGAGCCTGCATCGGCTTGTTCGACTGATTCGTCGAAGCAAAAAGTTTCGGGGTGGTGCAGTTCTCCGTGAGATGGGCAAGGAGGGTAACGCCAACGCCGCGCCGCCTCGAATCGCGGCCGACATACAGCATATCGACCCAGCCGTT
>DATHGO010000176.1:0-3252 GCA_035317585.1 Gemmatimonadaceae bacterium
GACAATGTCATCCACACGGATTCCGGCCGGGTGGTGGCCTACGGCGTTGACAACCTGGTGGTAGTCGTGCACGATGGACTGACGCTGGTTACCACGCGTGAGAAGGCGGCGGACTTGAAGCGGCTGGTGGAATCGATCCCAGCGAGCGAGCGGGCGAAATCATGAGCGCACTCTACTTTTACGACGATGCGCAGGCGCGGCAATTCGAGCCGTTCGCGTTGACGCGTCCCGGATCCGAGCTGCGGGCAGGCACCTCGCTCATTCGCAGACGCTGGGAGCGGGTCACGGGCCTCCAGAGTGCCGGCTTCATCAGCTCCTCCCACCTCACGAACTTCGAAGAGGGCAACGCGCCGCCCGCTCTCGCCCCGAAATCGGAGATTCCCGCCGGCTCGATCGTCGTCAACACCCGCTGTGTGATCCCGCTCGATCTCAATCTCGAAAGGTTCGACGTTCTCATGTGCGAAGGCGTCGCGTGCGCGCTGAGGCTCGCCCGGGCACTCCCCGTCTCACAGTTTTCCGACGGTACAGTCGACATCGGATCGATCCAGACGACACTCGGCGGGCAAAGGATCAAAGGGCGCTGGATCAATGAAGTGTGGGATTTCATCGCCACGTTGACTGACCAGCTGATGGAGGACATTCCCCTCCGCGGAAAATCACTCGAGGCCACCGCGAAAACTGGCGCGACGACGGTCGGCGATCACGGGATCTTCGTGGAAGAAGGCGCCGTGATCGGACCGCAGGTAGTGCTGGACGCTTCGGCGGGGCCGATACTGGTCCGCCGCGGTGCTGTCGTCGCGCCATTCACGCACCTCGTCGGGCCCATTTCCGTAGGTCGCGATTCGCAGATCCTCGGAGACCGCATCGCAACCTCGTCGATCGGCGATCATTGCAAGGTTCGTGGCGAATTCAGCAGCTCCATCGTTCTCGGACACAGCAACAAGGGACACACCGGATTCGTCGGTCATTCTTACCTCGGACGGTGGGTCAACCTCGGTGCGCTGACGACCACCAGTGATCTGAAGAACACTTACGGGCCCATCCATCTCTGGACGCCGTCTGGAGTTCGCAGCACTGGCCAGCAGTTTCTGGGGACGCTCTTCGGCGATCACGCGAAGACGGGCATCGGAACGATGTTGAGCACAGGCACGGTGATCGGCGCCGGCGCCAGCGTCTTCGGCGCCAACATGCCGCCGAATGCAGTTCCTCCATTCGCCTGGGGCGACAGCGCCCCCTACGATACTTACGACGTCACTAGATTCCTTGCAGTCGCTGAACGCGTGATGTCGCGGCGGCAAGTCGAGCTGGGAGCGAAGGCGCGGAAGCAGCTTGCGGAAGCGCACAAACGGCGTTGGAGCACTTGATGAGGCTGTGGGTACTCGGCAGTGGAAGCAGCGGGAATGCCGTTCTGATCGAGACCGCTCGCTCGCGCATACTCGTGGATGCCGGTTTTGCTCCCCGCGTCCTCAAACAGCGTTTGGCTGTGGCTGGTGTCTCCCCGGAATCGATCGAGGCGGTCGTGGTCACCCATGAGCACACCGACCACATCAAGGGCGTTGCATCGGCCGCGCGGAAATGGGGCTGGACAGTTGTCTGCACCGCTGGAACCAGAATGATGTGCCCCGAGTGGGCAAAGCTTCGCACGATTCTCACGCCTCGAAAGAGCAGTGTCGTCGTAGGCGACTTTCACCTCGAGACAGTTCCGATCTCACACGACGCCAATGAGCCGATCGCAGTAATTGTCACGTCGGTTGGCGAAGGTGCCCGCGCTGGAATCGTCTACGATCTGGGGTACGTTACCGAAAGCGTCTTGCGTGCTCTCGACAAACTGGACGTCCTTGTCATCGAAGCGAACCACGATGAGGGAATGCTGCGCGCGGGACCGTATCCGCCGTCACTCCAGGCGAGGATACGCGGCAGGTTCGGGCACCTGAGCAATCGGGATGCCGCGCACGCGGCGAGTCAGAGCATCCACTCGGGGCTCAACAACATCGTACTCGCTCACCTGAGCGAGAAGAACAACAACCCGCGAACCGCTCTTGGCACCGTCGGCGATTCGCTGCGCCGCGCGAGATTCAGGGGGCGGCTGACCGCGGCGGCGCAGGACAGAGTCGTTGGCCCGATATGCGTGGAGGCGGGCACGGCTTCTTCCAGCGCGCCCATCCAGCTCGCCCTCGGGATTTAGCCTACGGTTTGGGGCGCCGGGTGCCCGCGAAGAGTGCAAACAGAACCGCGGCGACCATCAGAATCCCGAAAATCCAGTAAAAGTTCATCGGCGTCGCCTATCGTCCTTCAATATCGCGTTCGCCGGGAACCTTCCTCTCCGCCCTGCCCTCACCGGGATGCGCCTGCGCCTCGTGGAAGCGCTCGCCCTTCAATCGTATCGCGTCAACGAATCTCTCGTACTCGGTGTCGGACAGCTCGTCGGCGATGGCGGGCACCAGTCCCTTGACGAGCGTGATCCGTTCGGCGAGAGTCAGCTCGTTGACAGCTGTCACGAGCTTCCGTAGCCGCGGGTGATTCATCCACTCGGTTTCCTTGCTCGTCGTCATTGCGTTCTCCGGTGAGCTTCGCGTACTGGGACTCCGTAATCTACTTCCGATCGGGGCGGATTCGCGTGCGCTGAATATCGGACCATTGTGAGAGGAGCGCCGCCAGCGCCTTCTCCAAGTCTCCCGCAGCGGCTACGACCTGGGTCGTGGGCTCAGCGTCCGCACCCTCAACCGTATCCAGAATTCCGGCCAGCTGTTCGTTGAGGACAACCAATCCGACCGCGCCTCCACGTCGTGCGCCGGTCTCGATGTTGGCCAGCAACGAATCGAGCGCCACGAGCGAATCCGCGACTTCCTTCGCCTTGGCGCCTTCACGCTGAGCACGCAAGAGTGTTCGCCGGGCGCGCACTTCGCTGAGCGCGGCGAAGTCCCGGCTGATGGCATCGTTCATTCGGACACCAATGTCGCGCTGCAGGCGAAGCCCGCCATCGGTGATCTGAACACGCGGGTCCATTTTTATCGTCAGAGGCTGGGTGAGGCTCTTTCCGTTCGTGGTCAGCCGGACGGTGTATGTGCCCGGCAACACAGCAGGTCCCAGAGGAAATCGGGGTGTGTCGCCATAGATGGCTGAGATCGGATAATCGTGCCCGAGGACCTTGGGCGGCGGAAAGTGAAGGTCCCAGACGAAGCGGTGTGTCCCCCGAGTCGCGGCGACGCGCTGTTGTGGGCGAACCCAATACGTCGGAACGTTGAGATCCTT
>DATHGO010000177.1:0-2597 GCA_035317585.1 Gemmatimonadaceae bacterium
TCTAGCCGATGAAGCGATCGTCGTACATAACCTGGGACCAGCTCAAGGTGGGAGTGCTGATACTCGTAGCGCTCGTCATCATCGCTGCGTCCATCGTCAAACTCGGCCAGGCAGGCAACCTGTTCGGGAAGCGATATCGTCTCGTCGCCTACGTTGCGAGCGCGAGCGGACTTCGCGTCGGTGGTCAGGTCACGGTAGCGGGGCAAGTGGCCGGCAGCATCAAGGACATAAAGTTCCTCCCGCCTGATACCGACACCACCCGCAATCTGAAGATGGTCCTTGAAGTGGACCGTAAACTCAGCGAGCAGGTCCGCCAGGATTCCCGCGCCAAGATCCAGACCTCCGGGCTTCTCGGCGACAAGCTCGTCGACATCAGCGTCGGCACGCCACCAAATCGCGCCCTCCACGAGGGGGACACGTTGATCGTCGTTCCCTCCATCGATTATGAAGCGGTGGTGCAGCAGGCTTCGGGCGCGATCGCGGAAGTCGTAAGGCTCACGCGCGATCTAAGCAAAGTCACCGGCGGCATCAACCGCGGAGAGGGAACCCTCGGCCAGCTGGTTACCAACCGGCAACTCTACGACCAGCTCAACGCCACGCTGCTGCGTACGAGCTCGCTTATGGCGAGAATGGAGAATCCGAGAGGAACGGTCGGCCGCCTTCTCGACGACCCCGCGCTTTACAACAGTCTGACTCGTATGATCTCGGGCGCCGACACGGTGCTCTCGCAAATCAATTCGGGCACTGGGTCCGTCGGGAAGCTGCTTCGTGACGATACGCTCTACGTTCACCTCAATAGCGTCGTCGCCCGCGCCGACTCGCTCGTGAGCACGATGGCGAGCGGGAAAGGCACCGTGTCGAAACTGTTCAACGACCAGCAGCTCTACGACCAGCTGGTGAAGACGGTCACCGAGCTCAATAACGTTCTCATCGAAGTTCGGCGCGATCCGAGACGGTACACACCGGGAATGATTCAGGTTAAGCTATTCTAGGTCCCCAACAGCTTATCTTGGAATGTGATCAAGACGTACGAGCTCGATGTTGCAGTCACCCGCGGGGGAGGAACCGAGTCGGAACATCGAGTACACGCCGCCATAGTCGGGGAGGGTGACGAGCTACTCGGCGTAGCGCGCGATTCGGACGCGTTCACCTACTGGCGATCCTGCGCCAAGCCGTTTCAGGTGATTCCCTTTCTCAGCTCCGGCGGCTTCGATTCCCTGGAGTGGGGCGAAGAACAACTTGCGGTATCGTGCGCTTCGCACGGCGGGGAGCCGGAGCACATCGCCATCGTCGAGAGAATGCTCCGCGATATTGGGCTCGAGGAGGGAGATCTCGCCTGCGGTCCCCATGATCCGTCCTCGCAGCGCGGCGCGAAGATTGTGCGCGAATCGGGTGAGCGCCCGGGGCGAATTCACAACAATTGCTCGGGCAAGCACACGGCGATGCTCGCGATGGCGCATCAGAAAGGTTGGCCAACGCGCGGCTACGAGGGACCCGGGCACAACGTGCAGCGCGCCATTCTGCACGAGATCGCACTGTGGACCGGCGTTCCGTGCAACAAGATCACCCAGGCTGTGGATGGCTGCGGAGTCGTCGTTTTTGGAATGACCCTCGAGCGGATGGCGCGGGCGTACTCGCGTTTTGCGCGGGCAGCGGCGCGAGGAGAGGAGTACCCACGCAGGGTCGTCAACGCGATGAGCAACCACCCATTCCTCGTCGGGGGAACCGATCGATTCGATTCGGCACTGATCGCCGAGACCAATGGTCGCGTGGTTTCGAAGGTCGGCGCGGAAGGCGTGCATTGCGCGCTTCTTCCGGAGCGTGGGATTGGAATAGCGATCAAAGTCGAAGACGGAGCGCAGCGCGCACAGGTGCCTGCGCTTCTTCGTCTACTCCAGGAGATAGACGCGCTGCCTGATCCGTTGCCGCCCAGGCTTGATGAGTTGATGCACAAGCCGGTTAAGAACACGCGGGGGGAGTCGGTTGGCGAAGTTACGATGAGAGCGGATGTGGCGTGACGGGACAAACCAACTGCGAGAAGAGCTAGGTTGAAGGTGCGAGGTACTAGGTGCGAGGCGGGAGGTCACGACTCTTCTCTCCCTAAGAATTCAGGCTGCCCGTCTTTGAACTACGACCGCTTGAACGACCGTCTCTTGAACGACAGTCTCTTGAACGACGGTCGCTTGAACGACGGTCGCGCGAAGTGATGACACGCGCCGGGGCGCGATGACGACCGGAGCGGAAGCCCGGGCTAGCGTTGCTCCACTCGAGGCCGGTCTCAGACACCTGGTAAGGATCGCGGGCGCGATCGCCGGCTCGCCCGAGGGTCAAATGCGATCCGTAATGTCCGACGCTATAGACGAAGTCGATCCTGTCGCTGTCGAGGAGATAATTCTCCAGTCCTATCTCTTCGCCGGATTTCCGCGCGCTCTTAACGCCGCGCGCGCGTGGCGGGCCGTATCCGGACGGCCGGCACCCGCCGAAGACGCGGAGGCGTCGGTCGACGACCTCGGTCTCTGGAGAGCGCGTGGGGAAGAGACGTGCGCCATTGTGTACGGCGAGTCCTACGAAAAGCTGCGCCGGAACATCCGCGAGCT
>DATHGO010000178.1:0-11097 GCA_035317585.1 Gemmatimonadaceae bacterium
GAATAAGCTCGTCATCAAGTCCGACACCGGTGCCGTGACGGTGACAATGGCGCAGCCCTTCCACCTCTACACTCGCGTTCCGACTGATCTTTCCAAGGTTACCGAGAATTCATTCATTGGCGTAACAACCGTGAAGCAGCCTGATGGTTCGGAGCGGGCGACTGAGATTCACGTTTTCCCGGAAGAGCTACGAGGAGTGGGCGAAGGAAGTCGCATGATGGCGACGGCCGCGAGCGCCGGAGCGAGCCGAATGACGAATGGGAACGTCTCGGCGTCGCGAATGACGAATGGGACGGCGTCGCATTCTCGCATGTCGAACGGCAATGTAAGCAGTACCAACGGGTCGAGCCTCGTCGTCCAGTACGCGGGCGGTTCTCAGAACGTGACGGTCCCGCCCAATACGCCCGTTACGGAATTGAAGATTGTCTCGAGAGATTTGGCCGCAGGGGACCAAGTGGCCGTGTTGGCCAAGAAAGCTCCCGATGGATCACTTACGACCGACAAGGCGATATCCACGGCGAAATGAGAGCTGCGGGCTTCCGGGTCGCTTAGAAACTATCGGTTCTGGCGAGCGAACCGGAACCCGATCTCCACCGTGTCGTTGATCGGCTTCGATTCGGCACCGCCCGATCGCGCCGGCTCGAATCGGATGCCAGGGATGACTTTCCGAACAGCGGTCGTGAGCAACGGGTTTGGTGAGGATTGCACCGTCAGTGTCGACATTACTGGTCGGCCATCGGTGTCCACGCTGAAACGAACCCGGACCTCACCCTCCACGTCAGAGATCTGAGACGGAACACGCGGGGTCGGGAGCTCGCCGATCAATCGGGCGCGCTGAGGGCCGGTCGCTACTTGTTCTCCGAAGTCGAAGGTCGTACGCTGGTTCCCGAGTGCGACGGGCCCGGGCTGATTGATGATGGGATCGCCGGCTCTCACAGGTATGTTCGCCGCCGTCGCTGCGACGGAATCCAGACGCGACAGTGTGGCAGTCGAGAGCTTCGGAATCACGACCTTCCTGGACTCCGATTGCTGCTCGGTTCCCTTTCTCGAAGCGCTACGTTCATCCGCGACGTGCGGGCGTTGCGCCGATGTCTTCGATGGCGCGTTTGGGATCGCGGGCGCGGATACGCTCACCGGATTGTTCGTCACGGTCGCGCTCGGGACGACGAGCGCGGGAGTGGTCGCGACTGCCGTCCCCGAGAGATTCCCGCGGGTCGGAATTGCCGCCGCGAGAGATGTCGTTTGATCGGTTTCTCCCCAGGCGTGCGACCCGGTTGCCACCGCGACCAGCAAGAGCGAGAGCACCAGTACTACCCCCCCTGCGATGACCTCGCGCTTTCCAAGAAATGGGGTCACGGACGCTAGTATCGCGCCGACGCGTTCAGCAAGACTCACATTGGCGTACGGCTTCTCGACTTCCTCACGGATGCCTTCCAAAGCGTCGCGATATGACGCCGCCTCTGGCTGTAATATCCTCTCGAGGATGTCGCGGTGCGCCGCTGTCTCCGACTGCGACGGTGTGGCACCATTCGCCGGAGCCGCCGCATTCGCCTGAGCTGCCTCAACGGCGGACGCGGTCTCGAGCGGCGTGGTGTCTGCGAACGGTCTCTGAATCAGAAGCGCCGCCTTTCTCGCGTTTGGGGCCCGACCCTTCTCACGGGTCGGCGTTGCGGGAGCTGTGATTGCCTGGGGCTCTCCCGAGAGCAGTCGATACTGGTCACTACCGGAGGAGATCCCCGCAACGCTGCCGGGATCAAGCGACCCGTCCGATGCCTGGAGCTGGAGGTCGGCGATTCGTTCGCGGGACGTTCGTAGGCTCGGGTGGTCCGTTCCGAGCGTGCGTTCTCGAATCGTATGCGCGCGCTGACACGCCGCGAGTGCTTCCCGGATCTTTCCTCGTGCCGAGCACGCCTCGCCAAAATGCTCGAGAGCCGTCGCGATCGCGAAGTGATTCGGCGCCAGAGTGCGCTCGCGAATCTCGAGAACACGCCGCCACAGTTGCTCGGCCGATTCGTGGCGCCCAAGCGCCTGTCTCACAGTCGCCAGGCTTGCCATCACCGTCGCCACCTCGGGATGGTCCTCGCCCTTGCTCCGCTTCATCTCGAGGAGACGCAGCAGCAGTGGCTCGGCCGAGGCATAGGCGGACTGCTTGAGGTAGATCCGGGTCAGGTCATTGAGGAGGAGTATCATGTCCGGATGATCGGGCCCGACCGTGCGGTCACCGATTTCCAGGGCCTTCCGGAGGAACTCTTCCGCCTCCGCATCGTTTCCCGCGTCCAGTTTCAGCGCGCCATGCCTGAGGAGCGACGCGAGGTCCTGGTGCTGACCTTCACGCGCGTCGGGGGGGACAGGGGAGCGGATTATACGATCCGTTGTCCCGCGGTCGGTGCCGGCGACTGGGGAATAACCAGTCGTCTCGATACCGCGCTCGAAGCCTGTTGCGGCGTCGGCCATGGGCTGGACCTCCAACGGTCATCCTCTCAACGGCGAGCACCGAGCGCGAAGTCCGCCCTCGCACGCGGCGGGCGCGTTGACCGAGTCTGCGCGCCACGCAACGGGGGGGCAAGTCGAGGACCATATGTAGTTCGCGCATTGCGCAGGTCAGCGCTCCCAGAAGGTGTGTCATGGACGCAACACTCCCCGAGAGCGTTGCACCGACGCAACAGTCTGAGCCTCGACGTGGGAAACCAGTGGGCTGACCTGAGTCAGCCCACTGGTCGGTCAGTCGGCGCCGCCCAAGGTGGTATCCCCCCGATTCCTGGGCGGAGGCGCCGTGTCCTTGTCGTCGGCGGGATCCCACGTGGGCCCGCATTTGAGCACACGTTTCGCGATCCGGCACCACTCGGCGACCTGGCTCTCGTTGGCGCTCATCCAGTTCACGGGAACGGGTGCGAGGCGTCGTTTCTCGCCGTCGCTGGCAAAGCACAGCCAGCCGGCGCTGAACTCCGTTGCGACCGCCCCACGACTTCTGGTGACCGATCGCCGGTCGCCGAGCACTCGTTGTTCGATCAGGTACACCGCATTTTCAACAGGCGTGCGCCGTTCCATTTTCCGGCGCTCGATCGAAGAGGGGTGAACCATCCACACTTCCCAGGTTCGCCCGCGGGCGTCGAGAAATATGCGATATCCGGTGTTCTTTCCCGTCTGCAGCTGCAAGTGGATTCCCGCGAAGAGTGGATATATGGACCGCAAAACATAAACCACGTATGGTGGCTGGCGAACGGGGTCTACGACCTCTTTTTGGCGCCGTCCTCCACTGGGTCCGTTGCGTCCACCAGGCTCGAGTCCCCGGGCTTTTTCGACATCCAGGCGACGGTGAGCGTCCCGTCGTTTTCCATCGTGACGGCGTCAACGTCCTCAACGCGGGTCACGCCCTCGCCGCGAATAGCGCCCCGAACCTCCTCCTCCGTCACGCGCTCCCTCCGGAGCGCACCGGGAATGAATTTGCCATGCGATAGCAGGAGAGTTGGCTCGCCGTTTATGATCCGCTCCGCCTTCGGGAATCTGGCCGCAAGCTCGGCGAGCAGCAGCTGTATAAGCATCAGAGTCGCGAGCGCAGCGACGCCTTCAATGAGCGTCACGTCCTTCGATATGATCATCGAAGCGAACACCGAACCGACTGCCACGACGAACACGAAGTCGAAGACGTTCAGCTTGGAAAGGGTTCTTTTGCCAGAAATGCGCAACATCGTGAACAGCACGACGTACCCGACGATCGACAGCGTCACGGTGCGCTCGACGTTGTACCAGCTCTCGAAAAAGAAGGGTGTGTGTCCCATCAGCCTCGCTTGTGAACGTGGCGGAATGATTGAGCCGAACAGCGGCGCCGCCGATGGGTATTGTATAGCAGGGATCGCGCCGCCTCACGTGTATATTTGACGACGAATGCACAAGCTCGCATATCTCCTTTTGCTGCCACTCGGCATCCACCGATATGAAGGTCTTCCGCGGAATGGCGGCAATCTCTCGCTGCGGCCTGTCAGGTGGACCTTGGTCGGTGGCGGCGCTCCTCGTAATGTCGTTACGGGGCGCACGGTTCGGATCACCGTTCAGGCCGAGATTGCAAAGGGCTGGCATATCTACTCTCTGACTCAAAAACCCGGCGGCCCCATTCCTTTGCGACTGGAGCTCGTCGGCCCTGCTGACGTGCTCGTGCGTGGCGTGATCGACGCTCCGAAACCGGATCGGACCTTGGACAAAAATTTTGGTATCGAGACGGAGCTCTATTCCGGCAGCCCGCGCTTCACGATTCCGGTTGGGGTGACCGGACGCTCGCTCACCGGCATTCGCAGGTTCCAGATTGGCGCCCGCTATCAGGTCTGCAGCGACAAGGTTTGCCTGCCGCCCCGCACGGACAAGCTGGACGTAGCGCTTCGCATCACTGGACGGAAATGAGCTCGGGATTTCTGTGGCTCGCCGCAAGCACCGGCCTCCTTTCGCTGCTCACTCCGTGCGTCTTTCCGATGGTGCCGGTCACCATCGCGTTTTTCTCGAGTCCTGACGATCGGCGGTCAGCGGGCCTGCGGAGAGCATTGCTCTTCGGATTGGGAATAGTCGGAACGTTCACCGTCCTGGGACTCGCGCTGGCGGCAGTATTTGGAGCGGCCGGTCTCAATCGTTTTGCGGCCGATCCGTGGGTGAACGTTACACTCGCGGCTCTTTTTCTTCTGTTTGCGGCGAATCTGTTTGGCTGGCTCGAGCTGCGCGTCCCGTGGCGGGTCGTCAATGCCATCGATCGTTCAGCGCGCGAAGCGCCTCAAGGCAGCTCGCTCGGCGCCCTCGTCATGGGAGCGACGTTCACACTGACATCGGTCACCTGTACCGCACCCTTCGTCGGCACGCTCCTCGTGCTCGCGTCGCAGGGATCCTGGGCGATGCCAGTTGTCGGGATGATCGTCTATTCGACCGCGTTTGCTCTGCCGTTCGTCGTGCTCGCCCTCGCGCCTCGTATGGTCGCGAGACTTCCACACGCAGGTCGGTGGATCCGAACTCTTCGCGTCCTGATTGGAATCCTCGAAGTCGGTGCGGCAATCAAGTTCGTCTCGAACGCGGATATGGTATTGGGGTGGGGAGTGTTCACGCGCCCGGTTGTTTTGTTCGGCTGGATGGTGTTGGCGATGGTCGGCGCAGTCTATCTCGGACGCGATTTGCGCTCGAAGCTCGAGCGACGTGAGCTGCGCCCGGCAGGAATCCTCCCGGTTGTGATCGCGCTGTCCCTCGCTGCCTGGCTCGGCTCGGGTCTGACGGGACGTCCGCTCCGGCAGATCGAGGCATTTCTTCCTCCCGCGGCACCCATCGCTGCGCTGACTTCCGGTGGTGGAACACTACCGACATGGCTCCTGAACGATTACGACGGCGCGCTGAAAACGGCGCGAACGTCACGCAAGCTGGTTTTCGTCGACTTCACCGGGTACACCTGTACGAATTGTCGATGGATGGAGGCCAACATCTTCAACCGCCCCGATGTGGGTGCCGAGCTGGGTCAATTTGTTCTGGCCCGCTTGTACACCGACGGTGAAGGGGAGATGTACGAACGACAACAGGCTTTTCAGGAGCAAACTTTCGGGACAGTTGCTCTGCCGCTCTACGCGGTCGTCGACGCTGACGGTAAAGTGCGCGCCACGTTTACGGGACTAACCCGCAACCCAACGGAATTCATCGCCTTCCTGCAACGAGCCCGCGGTTAACGCCGGCCGAGTCAGGGCTTCTTGGGCGCCGGTGCGACGCCGGCCTTATCGGCGCGCTGGAGTACCTCTTCCGCGGTCGACAGCGGACCCTTATGCGCCAGTTTTTCCTTCTCGATTTTCTTCGCGATTGCCTCTGTCTCCGTATCCTTCTTTCCGCGCCGGAATATGAATTCCGGAGCGAGCACAATACCGAGTACGGTCAGCGGTAGAATCTGTAACGTCTGAATCAGTAGCGAGACTGCGATGGCGTCGTTGCGCGACACGCCGAACTGCTCGGCCATCAGCGCGTACACGAACTGGAAAAAGCCGACGTTTCCAGGAGTGGCTCGGATGATCAAACCGATGTTGATCCCGAGGAGGCAGGCAAGGCTTCCGGCGAGCGGGATAGAAACGTGCGCGGCAGCGGCGGCGAGCTCGAAAGTCCACAGCTGACAAGCCCAGGCGCCGAGCGACAAGAGGGTCGCCGCGAGGAAACGAGGCCCCGTCGCCAGGCGTCCCGCTGTCTGTCCGAAGCTGTGAAAATATGCACGAGTCCTTCCCCACACAGTACGTGGTCTGGCGCGGCGCTCGGGAACGTGCTCCGGCTTGATGTTCCTCGTCGCGTAAACGAAAAACACGAGCAGGAGGACTATGACGACGAGCAGGATCTCCGCCGGCACCTTCCAGCGCTCGAATTGCGGCGGAAGTTCGAACGCGAGCACGCCATAGACGAGCAGAATCACGAACCCTATCGGATCGAACAACTTCTCCAAAGCCATCGACGCGAGCACCGTCGAGCTGGAGACTCCGCTCGCCCGCGACACGAACACCACACGCGCAGCGTCTCCGCCGCTGGCGACGAGAACGTTATTGAGACCGGCGCCGGCGACCGTCGCGCGCACCGCCAGCCACAACGACGTGATGCCGATCGGGCGTAGAAACAGCCACCAGCGGACGCCCTTGATCAGCACCGAGAGAAAATTCACTCCGATGGCGGCGGCGAGGAGCGGAAGCGATGCGTGCCGCATCGAATTCCACGCCTGGTGCCAATTGATTTGTGTCGCGAAATAAATGAGGAAGACGAGAATCGCGGCGGAGATCGCCCAGCGAATCCCTTTCTTCAGACCCGGACTCATTCAGTGGGCAGAGTCGCGAACTCGTAGCCCTGTTCTTTCAGGCGGTCGATAATGTGGGGGAGAGCAGCCGCAGTCTGCGTCCGGTCGCCGTCCGGGTTGTAGCCGTCCCCGTCGTGCAGCAGCACGATCGAGCCCGGAGTAACTCCTTCGAGCGTGCGTCGAACGATCTCGTCTACTCCCGGGCGATCGCTGTCCCAGACTCCGAGGGACCATCCGATTGTCCGTTCGCCGTAAGAGCGCGCGATCGGAGTCGTCCAGGGACTCCGAAAGCCGTGGGGCGCGCGGAAATACCGGGGCGCAGGAGCGCCCGCGCGCTTGATTGCGCGAATCCCGAGACGAATGTCGCGGCTTACGTAGAACGGGCTCTTGAACTGGAGCTTGCGATGGAAGTAACCGTGATTGCCGAGCTGGTGGCCCTCCTGCGACATGCGCCGTACCAGCTCAGGCCAACGTTCGGCGTGACTCCCGAGGACGAAGAAGGTCGCCCGGACTCCCTTCTCGGCGAGCGTATCGAGGATCAGAGGCGTTGCCTCTGGGTTCGGCCCGTCATCGAAGGTCAGCGCCACGACTTTCCGATCGCCAGCAATCCTGCCCAACGCCGGGCCGAACAATGGACTGTTCCGGTGGAAAGCACCATGAACCGCCCCGCCAATAACCGACACTCCCAACGCTGCATACCCGATCATTCGCGTGTAGCCCGCCCCAGTACGGCTGTGTAGATGTCCAGCACCGCCTCTGTCACCTTCGCCCAGGAGTACTGCTCCGCCTCCTGTCGCCCGCGCTTCCCGAGTCTGGCCCTGAGCGTCTCGTCGTCCAGCAGCCTCACCAACGCATCGGCGAGCGCATCCCTGTCACCACAATGCACCATAAGTGCCTCGCGCTCGTGCTTGACGACATCGCGGAAACCGAAGATGTCGGAGCAGACGACGGGCGTCTCGCACGCCATCGATTCGAGGAGCGTGATTCCAAACGATGCCTTGGTGGTCGGGCAGGCGTACATGGCACTGTGTGCATAGTAGCCGGGGCGCTCTCCGAGGACCGAGCCTACGAAGGTGATATCGGGGTCACCACCGGCGGCGCGATAGTAGTGTTTGCGAAGGGGGCCGTCGCCGACGACCACGAGCTGAGCCTCACGGTTTCTGCCGCGGACTTTCTGGAAAGACTCTATGAGAGTGGTGAGGCCGTTGCGGGGGTCGAATCTTCCGAGGAAGAGAATGACTGGTACATCGGTGCGCAGAGCGGCGGGGCGGGGAACGTGCGGGTTGAAGACGTCGGTGTCGATGCCATTGGGGACGATCGTCCAGTTCGCCTCGAAATATCGATTGAGCGCTATCGTCGTCGAGTGCGACACCGCGATTGCCGCGTGGAGCTGATCGAGTCGCTTCTGGAAATACCGTTTGCCAATAGCGTATCCGACGGAACGATCGAAGTAAGTGTGAAACGTCCCGACGACCGGGCAGTCAGCTTCCTCGATCGCCATGACCGGAAGGACGGGGCTGAGCGGGGAATGAACGTGAATGATGTCGTACTGGCCGAGGCTGAACACGCGCCGCAGGTTTTTTCTGAGCTCGAGCCCCCACGTGAAGCGCGCCTGCGATCCATTGGCGTAGATCGGCTGGCTCTTCCCGATGCGTATGACGTGGCGCTCGTCACGCGCGCCCGGGATGTTCGAGGTGATAATGTCGACGTGATGTCCGTAACGGCGCGCTTCGCGGGCGAAGAAATGCACGTGCTCGCAGATGCCGCCGAGGTGCGGATAGTAGTACTCGGTGACGAGCGCGATTCTGAGCGGGCGCGAATGCTGCACGTGTGCCATCGGGAGCGATCCCGCGGGCATCAGCTCAATGCGGCGAGCGTGGCCGAGCCTACGCTTCAAGAGCGGCATGAGCGGCGGCTAGACGTGCGATTGGAACTCTGAATGGTGAACAAGACACATAATCGAGTCCGAGCGAATGGCAAAAAGAAATGGAGCGCGGCTCCCCGCCGTGCTCCCCGCAGATCCCCAGCTTTATCTTTGGACGAACTCGTCGTCCATCCTCAACAGCAATCCTTACGAGTCTTCCTACCCCTTCGGTGTCAAGCACTTGAAACGGGTCGTCAGCTAAGATACCCCGATCAATGTAAGACGGAAGGAACCGGCCCGCATCATCGCGGCTCAGCCCAAGCGTAGTCTGCGTCAGGTCATTTGTTCCGAAAGAGAAGAACTCCGCCGACTCGGCTATCTTCGCGGCGGTAAGCGCGGCGCGAGGCAGCTCGATCATCGTTCCGATCAGATAGGCGATCTTCTCTCCCATTCCGCCTAGAACGCGCTCAGCGACCTCGTCGACGATTGCACGCTGATTCTCGAATTCTTTCACGTTCGAGACAAGTGGAATCATGATCTCCGGTCGCACGTGTATCCCGCGTCGCATGGCACGCACTGCTGCTTCAAGAATCGCGCGCGCCTGCATTTCTGTAATCTCCGGGTAAGTTATGCCCAGCCGGCAGCCGCGATGACCAAGCATCGGATTGGTCTCGCGCAGAGATTCAATAATCCGATTGAGATCCGCGCGCGGAATGTCGAGCGTGCGCGCCAAAAGTTTGGTTTCCTCTCCTCCGTGCGGAAGGAATTCGTGCAACGGCGGGTCGAGCAGCCGTATCGTCACCGGCAGGCCATCCATCGCCTCGAAGATTCCCTCGAAATCCGCCCGCTGCATCGGCAGTAGCTTGTTGAGCGCGCGTCTGCGACCACCCTCCTCGCGCGCGACGATCATTTCGCGCATCGCCGTGATCCGGTCACCTTCGAAGAACATGTGCTCGGTTCTACACAGGCCGATGCCTTCGGCACCAAAGCTGCGCGCGATGCGCGCGTCACGCGGTGTGTCGGCGTTCGCACGGACGCGAAGAGTACGAACCTCGTCTGCCCAGCCGAGGAGCTCTGCGTACGACTGGTAAAGCGGCGCCTGCGTGGGAGAGAGAGTCCCATTCGTGACCCGCACGACCTCACTGGGAATCGTTGCCAGATCGCCGGCGAACACGCGGCCGGTGGCGCCATCGAGCGTCAGCCAGTCGCCCTCCACGACTACAGTCCCGTTGACGCTGAAAGATTTGTGCTCGGGGTCGACGTGAATATCCTTGCAGCCGACGACGGCGCATTTTCCCATTCCCCTGGCGACCACGGCGGCGTGGCTCGTCATGCCTCCACGCGCGGTGAGGACCGCGCGCGCCGCGACGATACCATGGAAATCTTCCGGCGTCGTCTCATCGCGCACGAGAATCACATTCTCGCCTGCGGTCGCGCGCTGCTGGGCCGTATCGGGATCGAACACCGCGCGCCCGCTCGCGGCTCCGGGGCTGGCGGGAAGCCCGAGGCAGAGCGGTGTCGCTCGAATCGATGGATCGATGATCGGATGCAGGAGCTGGTCGAGGTCCGCGGCCGGCACTCGTCGCACCGCTTCGATCTTGTCGATCAGTCCTTCGCGTACCATATCCCGCGCGATGCGCACGGCGGCCGCCGCGGTACGTTTTCCACCGCGCGTCTGCAGGAGATAGAGCTTGCCACGTTCGACTGTGAACTCCAGGTCCTGCATGTCGTGGTAGTGGCGCTCGAGACGGTCCTGAGTATCGAGCAGCTCCTTGTACGCGCCCGGAAGCCTGTCCGCCATGTCGTCGATGTCGAGAGGGGTGCGGATTCCGGCGACGACATCTTCGCCCTGCGCGTTGACGAGGAATTCGCCGTAGAAGCGCCTCTCTCCCGTCGACGGATTGCGCGTAAACGCGACACCAGTCCCGGAGTCGTCTCCCAGATTGCCGAACACCATCGCCACGACACTGACGGCGGTCCCCAGATCCTCGGAAATCGCGTTGACCTTCCGGTAGTCCTTTGCCTTCTTGAGCGTCCACGATTTCCAGACGGCTTCGATTGCGCCCCATAGCTGCACAACGGGATCGCGCGGGAACTCGGCACCGGTGCGATTCCGAACGAGCGCCTTGTATTCGTCGACGAGCGTCCTCAAAACGCCCTCGTCGAGCTCAGCGTCGGAGCTCACGCCGGCAGTCATCCGCTTCGCCTTGAGCAGGTGCTCGAAGTCGTGGATCGAGACCCCGAGCACCACATCCGAGTACATCTGGATGAAGCGACGATAAGAATCGTAAGCGAAGCGCGCATTCCGGCTCTGCTCGGCGAGCGCCGTTGCGGCGCGATCGTTGAGGCCGAGATTGAGGATCGTTTCCATCATCCCCGGCATGGAGACAGGAGCTCCCGATCTCACTGAAACGAGAAGCGGATTTTGCGGATCGCCGAGCTTCTTGCCGGT
>DATHGO010000179.1:0-7291 GCA_035317585.1 Gemmatimonadaceae bacterium
GTCGAAAGGCTGGGGGCAAAGCGTGTCGTGATCGACTCGCTGTCAGGGTTCGAGGTCGCCCTCGCTCCGACTTTTCGGGAGGACTTTCGCGAGTCGCTCTATCGCCTGGTTGGAACCTTGACCGCAACCGGTGTCACGGTATTCATGACCGCAGAGGTCTCCGAGGGATTCCGCGACGCACGCTTTACCTCGGAGAAGGTGTCGTTCATCACCGATGAGATCATCGTTCAGCGGTACGTCGAGATGGAAGGAGAGCTCCGGCGAGTAATGGCGGTGATCAAGATGCGCGGCAGCGATCACTCCCATGAATTCAGGCTGTACGAGGTCACGGCCAAGGGAGTGGTCATCGGTGATCCACTCACGGATTACGACGGAATAATCACCGGTGTGCCCACCTTGCGGACGAAACAGATTAAGGCAAAGCGAGGCAAATAGCTGGAATGAAAGCCAGAAAGCGGCCGGCTGCCACACGCATGACCGAGCTTTCCCTTCAGGAGGCGTTGCGACGCTGCATGCAGCAAGCCCCGCTGCCGTTCGCCATCACGCGCGGTGCGGAGAATACGGTCGTGTACGCCAATTCTGCATTCTGCCGTCTGGCTGGAGTCGTTAATGGTGACGCGCTCGGCGCACCAATCGAAAGCGTCCTCACGGAGGCCGAAGGACGAGCACTGAGCGCGATTCTCGATCGGGCATTTCACGATGGCGTCGAGCTTCTGGATGAGCGCATCGATGCGGCGAGCGAGAGAGCGAGCGGTTGGCAATGCAGCGTGTGGCCAGTGATCGCCAACGACGGGCGGACGGAGGCTCTCGGCATCGAGATTCGCGAATCGAGCTCGCCGGACGATGCGCTCGACCTTCAGCGGCAGGTTGCGGAGCAGATGCTCCTCAGTGCGCTGCGGGAACGCGGTCTCGCCGACGATGCCGAGGCCGCGCGTCGCCGTGCGGCGTTCCTGGCCGAGGCCGGGCGCCTGCTTGCCGAATCTGTCGATCAGTCCAGCACGCTCGTCGCCCTCACCAAGCTTGCGCTCCCGACACTCGGTGCGTGGTGCATCGTTGACATTCTCGAAGAGGGTGACGACATCCACCGCCTCGGCATCTACCACCCCGATCCGGAAAAGCAGAAGCTCGCGCAGGAGCTGGAGGCGAGCTGGTATCCCGAACCCGACGATCCGTTCGGCGCACCTGCAATGCTGCGGGATGCACGCACGATCGCCATCTCCAGCGACATCGAGGCTACGCTTGCCGCTACCGCGCACAGTCCGGATAACCTGTACATCCTGCGCCAGCTCGGGATCGGCTCTCTCCTGACGGTGCCGCTTATCGCGCGAAAGAGGTTGTTGGGTGCCATCACCTTCATCGGCGCGCAGCGCGGTATTTCCTACAGCGCGGAGGACTTGCAGCTCGCCGAAGACGTCGCGAACCGAGGGGCACTCGCGCTCGACAATGCGCAGGTCTACGATCTCGCGTTGGTGCTACAGCGGAGCGCCGAGACCGCGAACAGGGCGAAGACAGCATTCCTTGGCGCGATGAGCCACGAATTGCGCACTCCACTCAATGCGATCGGAGGCTATATCGATATCCTCGACATGGGCCTGCGCGGACCCGTGACCGCGGGGCAACACGCCGACTTCGCGCGCGTGAAAACGAATCAGCAGCACCTCGCGCTCCTCATCACCGAAATCCTCAACTTCGTGCGGGTCGGAAGCGGCCGTCTGCAGTATGCGTTCAGCGATATAAAAGCCTGTGACGCGATGAGGCGCGCCATAGAGCTGATCGAGCCGCTCTTCGGGCAGAAGGGTCTCAAGTTCAACGGGGTCGGCGGGGACCTGGACACCGTTGCACGCGCGGATCCCGAGCGAGTGACTCAGATTCTCGTGAATCTTCTCTCGAATGCCATCAAGTTCACAGCTGCGGGGGGCGAGATAAGCGCCGACTGCGGATACACAACTGACGCCGTCACGCTGCGGATCGGCGACACGGGAATCGGCATTGCCGAGGACAAGCACGAAGCCATCTTCGAGCCATTCATGCAGTTGAAGGAGGGGCTTACCGATCGGGAGGGAGGCGTCGGGCTGGGATTGGCGATAAGCCGCGACCTCGCCCGGGCGATGAACGGCGATCTCACGGTAGAGAGCAGCGAAGGAGAAGGGGCGCGCTTCACTCTTTCCCTTCCGCGTGTCACCGGTCAGCAAGACTCCGAATAGGACGAATTTGGGAGAGTGCCTCTGCCGCGCTCTTACATCCTCTATCGCAAGTAGCGCTGAACGATCGCTCGAAGGATGGCGGAATCAACAGATGTCGTGTCTCCTACAAGAGCAGGGCCTTTCTACGTCACCTGACGCATAGAGTCCCCGGGGCGAAAAGGCGATTCTGGACTGGAGTCAAGGTCTCTCGTCGCAACCCCAACACCCGCTCTCATGAAAACGATTCTCTATCGCTCGCTCCGCGCGGTCGCGGTGGTTTTCTGTCTCGTACGCTCGGTCGGATCCGCGCGAGCCCAGCCCACGAATGAGTTACCGTCACGAGCTGCTGATGCGAGCGCTCGGTCAGTGCCACCCGGCGTGACGAACAGTCTCATGTTCGGAGTTCACTATGGTGTGCCTCTGAGATGGTCGGCGGTCCTTGCTGCTTCGTTGCCGACTAGCGGCAACGAGGGCAAAGCGTTCGTCGCGGCTGAGCCCGGACTCGGCGGATGGCGTGCAAGCGTTGGGTACGCGAGAATGACCTCCGATCTGGGCAGCGGATACGTCGCGCGCGCCACGGTCCTGCGGACGAACAACAAACCATGGCGCGCCTCTCCGCAATCGACGTTCGCAGGCGCGGAGTTTCAGTTCATGCCCCTCTTTGCGATCGGAGCTCGTAGCGGCGGCTTCTTTCGGGTCGGTGGTCGTGGAGGGCAGCGCGGGCTGTTGACGGCCGACATAAGTCTGATGCTGTAGAGCTCGACGGCTGCTTCGCACAAGTGTAGGGGATTGGGGAACTTTCGATTTCGCCCGGTCATGCGTAATTCTCGTAGTGCGCGTTTTTGCTTTCGTACCAGATCTCGAGCCGTAAGGAGGCCACATGCCAAGAATCACAACCAAAGATGGAGCAAAGATCTTCTACAAGGATTGGGGGTCGGGCCAACCGGTCGTCTTCAGCCACGGCTGGCCACTCAACGCCGACGCGTGGGACGACCAGTTGTACTTCTTCGCCACGAACGGCTATCGCGCCATCGCCCATGACCGGCGCGGGCACGGCCGCTCGACTCAGACTTTCGCCGGCAACGACATGAACACCTACGCCGATGACCTCGCGGCGCTCGTTGAAGAGCTCGACTTGACGGACGCGATACACATCGGACACTCGACTGGTGGCGGCGAGGTGGCCCGCTACATCGGTCGGCACGGCACCGAGCGCGTGGCGAAAGCAGTGTTGGTGGGCGCCGTTCCCCCGGGCATGCTCAAGACTGCGGCGAATCCCGATGGAGTGCCCATCGAGGCGTTCGACCAGATTCGCGCCGGCGTGAAGGCGGACCGGTCACAGTACTGGAAAGATCTGAGCCTGCCTTTTTACGGCGCCAACCGGCCCGGGTCGAAAGTATCACAGGGCATTAAAGACGCATTCTGGCAGATGAGCATGACAGCAGGTTTCCCCGCCGCGTACGACTGCATCAAGGCGTTTTCCGAGACCGTCTTCACCGACGACCTCAGGAAATTCGACATCCCCACGCTTGTGATCCATGGCGACGACGACCAGATCGTGCCGATCAACGTCGGTGGGCTTCGCTCTTCCAAGATGATTAAGGGCGCCACGCTCAAGATCTACAAAGGCGCGCCACACGGGCTCATGTCGACGCATAAGGAGCAATTCAACGCCGACTTGCTGGAGTTCTCCCGGCAGCAACCTCAGGCCGCCACTTCGGCGCGGCGTGAAACGTCAACCGGTCCGACCGAGACCAGAGCAGAACTCTCCTGACGAAGTTCCCACATCCGGCTTGATCGGCACCAACCCGCCGGGCGCAAACGCGCTCGGCGGACCCGGTCTTCTGCAGCAGTTCAGGCGCTAGTTACACTCGGCAAGAACGCTCGCACCGCGTCGATCGTGTCCGCCTCGGCTGCGCTCTTGTCGGGACGATATCCCTTTACGCGAGCGAACCTCAGCGCCACTCCGCCCGGATACTGCGGACTGCGCTGGACATCGTTGAACGCGATTTCCACCACGAGCTCGGGGCGCACGTACACGATGTGACCGTCGCGACCAACTTCGCGAGCGAGGAGCTCTTTCGTCTGCCACTTCAGCATTTCGTCTGTCATGCCCTTGAATGTCTTTCCCAGCATCACGAAGCCGCCGGTCGCCGGATCACGGGCGCCAAGGTGAATGTTGCTCAACCAACCCTGTCGCCTCCCCGAACCCCACTCCACCGCAAGCACGACGAGATCCAAAGTGCGCGCCTCCTTTACCTTGAGCCACGCAGAGCCGCGCCGCCCCGCCGCGTACGGCGCGGAGAGCGACTTGACCATGACACCCTCTTGCCCGCGCGCCAAAGCGTCCGCCTGAAATCGCGACGCTTCTTCTGGATCCCCGGTCACGATCCGCGGCACTCTTAGCGAGGCCGGCAAGACCCCGTCGAGTCGCACCAGGCGCTGGGTTAGTGGGTCGTCCACGATACTATCGCCGTCCTGTAACAGGACATCGAAGAAGAACGCCGTGAGTGGCAGCTGGGCGCGAAGCTGCGCGACCTCCTGGCGCCGGCCAAACCGGCGCATTGTGATTTGAAAGGGGTGTGGTTTCCCGTCGGGAGCGAGGGCGATGACCTCGCCGTCGAGGATCAGCTCGCGGGCAGGGAGTGCTCTCACGGCCTCGACTACTTCCGGCACGGCAGCCGTTACATCGTTGAGGTTGCGAGTGTACACAGCGACGCGATCGTCGCGGCGATGCACCTGAATCCGGGCTCCGTCGAGCTTCCATTCCACAACCGCCGGGACGCCCGCGGTCAAGGCGTCAGCGACCGTCGGCGCTGAATCCGCGAGCATCGGCTGCACGGGTCGAAACACTTCGAGTTGATACTGGCCAAGCCCTGCGCCACCGTCAGTGAGTGATGCACGCGCGATCGCCCCGAGGTCTCCGGCCATCATCGCTGCACGCCGCACGTTATCAGCCGGGAGGCCACCGGCTTTTGCAATCGCTTCGAGGAGTACGCCATCGAGCGCTCCCTGTCGCACCTCGCCGACGATGAGAGCCGCCAGGAAATTCTGTTCCTCGGCAGTCGCACGCGCGAACAGGTCGCCGACCAGCCGCGCGCGCTCCCGTCCTGAATTCTTGCCACGCACCGACAGCAACTGGTCGAAGGCGCTGTCGACGTCGCGCAGATCGAGCGTGGACGCCGTTGCCGCCTGGCGGTCCCGCGCCGAGGCGATGGTCGCCCACCCGGCGCCAAGACGGCCCTGGCGCGGCCAGCCCGTAAGGAATCCAACGGCGATCGGTAGATCATCCGGCGGAACTCGCGTCAGCAGGGTCGCGAGCTTCGAGATCTTGTCCAAGCGACCAGGGGTTTCCGCAACGGTTGTGGAAACCTGGACCAGTTCTTCCAATTTCATCAATGAATTCTATAACACGGCTCGCTGGACTAACCCTGCCAGCAGGCGACTAGATTAAATGAGGCAGCCCTCTCCGGACGCGCCCCGACCGCTGAATAGCTTCGCTGGAGGAAGGAATGACACAGCCCGCAACGCCCGCACACGTCCCAGAAATTCTCGGCGCCGGCACGCGCGCCCCCGACTTCGCGCTCAACGCGACACCTGACCAAGTGCTCCGCCTGAGCGAGCTTCGTGGGCGACCGGTCATCCTCGTGTTCTATCCGGCTGACTGGAGTCCGGTGTGCGGCGATCAGGTCGCGCTCTACAACGAGATTCTTCCCGAGTTTCGCGAATACGGCGCCGAGATTATCGGAATCTCGGTTGATGGTGTCTGGTGCCACGCCGCCTTTGCGCGGGATCGGCATTTACACTTCCCGCTCCTCGCCGACTTCGAGCCGAAGGGCGCGGTCGCCCGACTCTATGGCGCCTACCGCCCGGAGGACGGCACCAGCGAACGTGCGCTGTTCGTGCTCGACGGCGACGGAATCATTCGCTGGAGCTACTGCGCACCGATCGCCGTAAACCCGGGCGCGGACGGAATCCTCGAGGCTCTGGAATCGCTCGCCGGCAAATCGGCGCCAGCCAAGGCCGAAGCATTCCGTGGTGACGCTGCGGAGATGCGGCCATGAGCGACGGTGAACTGACGCCACCCGTAGGCGCCCGCGACCACGCTGCTGGTCCTGAGGACGCTCCGGTCACCCTTGTCGAGTACGGTGATTACGAATGCCCGTACTGCGGAATGGCATACCCGATCGTGAAGAGAGCGCAACAAGATCTCGGCAGCCGGCTGCGTTTCATATTCCGCAACTTCCCACTCGCCGAGAGTCATCCGCACGCACGTCTCGCGGCTGAGGCGGCCGAAGCGGCCGGGGCGCAAGGAAAGTTCTGGGAGATGCACGACATGTTGTTCGAACACCAGGATGCCCTCGAAACTGAAGATCTCATCGGCTACGCAAAATCGCTCGGGCTCGACGTGACAAAGTTCACGCACGACCTGGAGGCCGGGACATACACGAAACGGGTCCGCGATGACTTCCGAAACGGCGTGCGGAGCGGTGTAAACGGCACGCCGACCTTCTTCGTGAATGGAAGCCGCTACGACGGCTCGTGGGCAAACGAGAAAGCTTTCATCCACGCACTCCGTGAGGCAGCGCAACAGTCAGGTCGAGACACTCATACGACCGCCGAAGCGAATGGCTAGAAAGCCAGCGACAGATTTCCAGTACGAAAAAGACGAGGGCGTTGGAAAGCCAATGACTGGTTCGGCTGGTGCGACCCATCCTCTCGTCAAGAAAGTGCTCGCCGCAAGGCCGCCTATCGCGGAGCTCATCGGTTTTGTTGTCGAGGAGATCGGCGACGGGCGCGCGGTTGGATCACTGCAGGCGGGTCCGCAACACGCCAACCCCATGGGCACTCTTCATGGTGGTGTCCTTTGCGATATAGCGGATGCGGCCATGGGGATGGCCTTCGCGTCGACTCTGGCCCCAGAGGAATCCTTCACCACGACCGCGTTGAGCATCAACTTCTTCCGCCCCGTCTGGCAATCGCGGTTGCGGGCAGAGGCCCGCGTAATCAACCGCGGAAAGACCGTTGGCTATCTGGAGTGTGAAGTGACCGACCAGAACGGCAAGCGGGTCGCCAAGGCAAACTCAACTTGCTTCGTCTTGCGCGGC
>DATHGO010000180.1:0-4432 GCA_035317585.1 Gemmatimonadaceae bacterium
TCCTACTACCGACTGCGTCGACGATACATCTTCGGGCCATTACAACACGGTTGTCGACAGAGCCGCGGTAGCCCGCGTCGACTGGAACAGCGCCGAGCACATGCGGCAGGTCTCGCAGTACAAGATCGGAGTGATCGTCGGCTACAACGCCTCCCCGCCGGTCAAGGGCCGCGGCTCCTGCATTTTCCTCCACATCTGGGCCGGCCCGGATTCGCACACCGCTGGATGCACCGCGTTCGATGAGGCGAAGCTGCGCGAGGTGATGCGCTGGCTCGATCCGCGGAAACGGCCACTACTGGTACAACTCACGGCGGACCAATACAAAAGGCTTCAAGCGGGTTGGAGGCTGCCGGCGGTTGAATGACAGTTGCGGTTTCACGCCTGTACGATGGCGTGAAGCCAGACTACATTGCCGCGCGCAGTCCGAAGCTAAGCGTTCTTCCCGGCACGACAGTGATGTTGTCGGGCTCGCCATGTTGCCGGTTGAGAAGATTCTCGCCGCTAACGTTCAGCGAGAGACCGCGAAAAAGGGTCCTGCCCACGCTCGCGCGGAGGCGAGTGACGCCGCTGTACTTCAACCAGTAATTGCGCAGCTGCTGACCCACCAGCTGCGCATCGGCCTGCGTGGAATTCGAGAATGCTCCGGCAAGCGCGACCCGATCGTAGTCGATCCAGTCCCACGACCGCGATGCCGTCGCCGAGCCGCTCCAGCCTCCGCCCATCCATGCGGCTGACACGCTACCTGTTCTTGCCGGCACCTCCAGCATCCGGTCGCCGACGCGCAGATCGCCGATATAACCCGCCGCCACCTGCTTCACCCTGCTATCGACGGTGGAGAACGTTCCGCTCAGCGTCAGCGCGGCGAGGTTCAGGTCGCTCTTCAGCTCCCAGCCGCGATTGGTGATCTCACCAACGTTCTGCAACACGTAGGAGATGCGCCTGTCCTCCGGCGAATACGGCTGCTCCGGCGTCTCTGAATACCCGCCCTGTGGCGGTGGCGCTTGAATGTGCTGGCTCGAAGCCGCGTACGCGACGCGCTGAATGAGTCCCGACGCGAGCTGATCGAAGCGGGTCACCTGCACGCCGAATGTCTTGCCGATGTAGATATCCATCCCCGTTTCAATCCCTGCCTGCTCCTCGGGCGCAAGATCAAGCAGCCGCGCCTCCCGGTGCGAATCGAACCACGACGTCTCCCGCATCGGTGTCGTCGCCGGACGAATGCCGCGACCGTATGCCGAGCGGAGCTTTACCGTCAGAAGTCCGTAGTCGCGCAACACGGCGGCGCCAATCATCGGTAGCACCGACACCGTTCGATTGCTGTCAAATGCGTCGTTGCGCTCGACGCGAAGTCCCCCGGTGAGATAACCGGCGTCTCGCCAGGACACGTTCGCTTGCGCGACCGCGGCACTCGTCCACCGGCGCACCACCGACGACACCGGCGCATTGCTCGCCGTCTGTGCCGAGGTCGTTTCGGGTTGAGAGCGGAAGTCGAGCAGCGAGTTCTCGCCGGCGAAAGTCAGCGTCGTCGCGAGATTATCCGCGTCACCGAGCCGCGCGACGCTGCTCACCCGAAGGGTCGCGAGATTGGCGTTCCCCCCCGCCGTGCCGAGGTCGGGTCCCGATGCCGAGGGAAGGGGAGTGTGATAGTCCGCAAGATTCGAGAGCCGACTCCCATCGAATCCGGCCACTATCGCATGCGTCCACCGCTCACTCTGAATGATTGTCGCGCTGCCCCCCAGCGTGTACTCCTGAACGGATTGCGGTATCACCTGTCCCGCCCGAGTGGCACTCACTGAATCACGGAAGAGCGGACTCGACGGATCTGCCGACTCGCTCGCGAAAATTCTTCCGGTTGCGGTCGCGATGAATTTTGACCGCACCAGGCGGAATCCGGTGCTACCCGTCGTTTGACGCAGAAACGCGCCGGGCAGATACTCGCCGACCCCACCCGACGTGAAGGTCGCGCTGCCCGACTGCGCGCTCGATCCTTCCCGAACCGTGATCGCGTGGTCCTGCGTGATCGCCGAGCGAGGCATGTAGGCGCTCGATGCCGCGCCCACTGCTGATCGCGCCACTGTGCTCGGTCCGCCGTTCGACCCATCGTGTCGAGTGACGATGTTGATCACGCCACTGATCGCATCAGTTCCGTAAAGCGCCGCACCCTGGGGACCGCGAATCACTTCGATGCGCTCGACGGTCTCGGGAGTGAACTGGGTCAGCAACAGTGGATTGGCCAGCTCGATTCCATCAACGTAGATCTTCGGATAGCTGGAGCCGAATGAGCTGGTTCCGCGAATGCTCCCGTAATGCGCGACCAGCGATGTCGGAGCGCTCTGCCAGACCCAGAGCCCGGGCACCAGGTCGCTCAAAGCCTGCGAGAGATTGCCTCCCGCGTAGCGCGAGAGCTGAGCGCCGCTCACGGTGTTCATCGCGACAGTGAGACTGCGGGCAGGAGCCTCGATCGCGTTTCCCGTCACGACAACGCGGTCGAGAACGCGCGGTACACGCTGGGGTTGGTCGTTGCCCGGTGTTTCCGAAGGCGTGAGCACGACGTGCTCACCCCCAGCGGCAACGGGGAGGACCGGCGTTCCGCGCAGCAACATTCCCAGCGCTTCGCCAAGAGGGATTGAATCGAACGCAGCACAGACTCTGCTGTCCAGCGGGATCGCTTCCGAAGCGTAGGAGAGCCGGATGCGCGCGTCCGCCGAGAGACGATCCAGCGCATCGCGCAGCGAAATGTCACGCACGTGGAGAGAGACACGCCGGTCGAGTGGCGCGTTCCACGCCGGCAGCGAAGCCAGGAGCGCGCTCGATAACGAGCACGATTGGGCGCGCGCGGGCGACGCGACCAATAACAGCCCGGTAACCAGTAGAACGATCGTGCGTCGACCGCCCGATCGCCTGCCGGTTACGAACCGATCGGCGTTAGGGGTGGGCCCCAGACGGAGCCGCCCGATGAAGAATCGCGACGTTTCCCTGCCGCTCGATGCGGGCACCGAGCGAAAGAGCGATGACATTGAGAACTCGGTCAACCGGCTCACCAGAAAAAGATGCGGTCAGGTGAAGATTCGCCAGCGATGAATCCGCCACCCTCAGCCTTACTCCATACCAGCGGTAAAGTTCTGCTCCTACAAGAATGAGCGGTGCGTCGCGGAAGACAAGGCGGCCCTGGATCCAGGCCAGGTCGTCGTCGGAGACAGCCGCTCTTTCCACGACCACTATCCCCTTCATGTCTACGGTAGCGCGATCGCGCGCGTTGAGAACCTCGGAGCCGTCCGGATCCTGGTCCGCGGCTCCGAGGGCCACAGACCCCGAGTCCACTACCACGCGGGTTCCAGCACTGTCATCGCTCTCGACGGCGAAGGCGGTTCCGACATCCTGTATCCTGAACCTTCCGGCCTTGACGGTGAATGGATGCGCCGCGTCGTGCACTACGCTGAAGTAGGCCACCCCGTCGAGGCTCACCAGGCGATTCCCGTCCTGATCTCCGAAAAAGACCACGAGCCGGCTGGTGGGACCGAGGAGAACCTTGGTTCCATCCTTCAGCACAAGCTGACGACGCTCACCGACCGAAGTGGCGAATGTCTGACCGGCGGCATCGCCGCGCGAGCCACGGATATTCTGCCACAGCATCGTCCCCCCAACGATGACGATCGCCGCGGCTGCGATCCTTAGCAGCGCTACGAAGCTCCGGTCAGTCCCGGTCTTCGTCATGCGCGGGGCAAACGGAATCATATTCGAGTCGTCGAAGCGCGATTTCACATTCTCGAGCGCGCTGTCTACATCGATTTCCGATGCCTCCTCACGTGCTACGTTCGCGAGGACAGACTCCAGCAGCCGTACGATCTCGACACGATGGGGATCAGCTTCCACCCACCGCTCCGTCGCCTCAGCCTCGCCGGAACCGGCTTCACCAGTGAGGTAGCGTGCGATACGTTCCCAATCATCTGGGGTGATGTTCGAGGAACCCTCGTGCCGTTTCGACATATTCATTAATAAGATAGACACCTGTACCCGGACGCTACCCTACTTGGATATCAACAACGCGAGCGAGCGAGACCTGCAGGAGCGAATCCGGGCTGGAGACGAGGGCGCTTTCGATTCTGTGTTTCGCGCGCACTACCCGCACCTCGTGCGAATGGCGGAATCGGTCGTTCGGGAGCGCGCATTGGCCGAGGAGATTGCGCAGGAAGTGATGCTCGAGCTGTGGCGCCGTCGCGAGTCGCTGAAAGTAGAGCAAACCTTTCGCGCTTATCTCATTCGGTCAACCCGCAATCGGGCACTCAACCACATTCGGCACCAGCGAATCGTCGAGCGCGAAGCTGCCGCCGCCGCTGTCGATCCCCCAAGCTCGCCATCCGCGGAAGAGGAGATCCTCGGTGTCGAGCTGGAGCGGGCAGTACGCGACGCCATAGATAGCCTGCCCGATAAA
>DATHGO010000181.1:0-6384 GCA_035317585.1 Gemmatimonadaceae bacterium
GTGTGTAATCGGATTGAGCATCGCGAAGAGCTCTGCGGCCTTGTCGCCGTCACCGAGCTCGGCGAACGCGATAACCGTCCAGATGGCGGCGTGCGTGTACTGCGCACCATTTTCGCGCACTCCAGGCACGTACGCCTTGACATAGCCAGGCTCGAGCGCGGTATGATCGAATGGCGGCGTGAACAGGAGGATCACGTCGTCGCTCCGCCGCACCAGGTATTGGTCAACGGACGCCATGGCCCGTCGCACGCGGCTGGTATCGGCGGCGCCCGAGAGGACGCCCCACGATTGCGCGATCGACGCGATGGCGCAAGCATCGCCGCCGGCGGTGCCGAGGGGCGTGCCGTCGTCGAAATACGCGCGACGGTACCAGTTGCCATCCCATGCTTCTCGCTCGAGCGCCTCCTTGATGGACCTGGCATGGGCGGTCCAAGTGTCGGCGCGCTTTGTCTCGCCGCGAGCCGCCGCGACCGGAGCCCATTTTGCGAGGACCGTGTGCAGGAACCAGGCGAGCCACACGCTCTCCCCTTTGCCCTGGACGCCGACGCGATTCATCCCGTCGTCCCAGTCCCCGGTTCCCATCAGCGGGAGACCGTGGACTCCAACGCCGAGACTGCGATCTAAGGTCCGCGCACAATGCTCGAACAGCGTTCCATGTTCGGCCGAAATGCTCGGCTCGAAGTAGGCATCCAACTGGCCGGCGGCCAGCCCTGGTCCCGCGAGAAACGGCAAGGCCTCGTCGAGGATCGCCTGGTCGCCGGTCACGTCGAGATAGTGGGTCGCCGCATAGGGCAGCCAGAGGAGATCGTCGGAGACGCGTGTGCGCACGCCGCGGCCTGCCGGCTCGTGCCACCAATGCTGTACGTCGCCTTCAACGAATTGGCGCGACGCGGCCTTCAGGATCTGCGCGCGAGTAAGGTCGGGGCGTGACACCGTGAGCGCCATGACGTCCTGCAGTTGATCGCGGAAGCCGTACGCGCCGCTGGCCTGGTAGAACGCCGTCCGCGCCCAGACTCGGCAGGCGAGCGTCTGGTAGACAAGCCACTGATTCAGCATGAGGTCGAGCGCGCGATCGGGCGTCTTCACCTCTACGGCGCCTAGTACGCGTGCCCAGCCGTCCGTGACAGCGGCGAGCCGCGCGTCAAGGTCGTCGGAACGGTATCGTGTAATCAGCACGCGGGCTCTGTCGCGTGTTTCCGCCTGTCCCAGGAGGAGCACGACGGAAACCCGGCCTCCGGCCGGGATTTCGACGGAAGTCTGAAGCGCGCAACACGGATCGAGCGCAACCCCGGTGCGTCCCGACAGTGGCGCGTTGCTCATGAGCGCAGCCGGACTATCGGCGGCGCCGTTCCGGCCGAGAAACTCGGTCCTGTCCGCCGTCCAGCTTTGCTGGAGACCGCCGAGGTCGGCGAAGGCGATCCGCGTCCCGAAATCGCGGCTCCAGAAATTGCGCGCGAACATCGCGCCGGTCGCGACGTCGATTTCGGTAGTCACATATGGCGCGGACCCGCTCCGGGCGACGCCGAGCACCCATTCCAGATACGCCGTGACCGACAAACGTCGGAATCGCGAGGAATGATTCGTCAGCGTAAGGCGAGAGATCTTGATCGGATCCTCGGCCGGCACGAATTGCAGCAGCTCCAGCGCCACGCCGTGCGACTCGCGCTCGAATCGCGTGTAGCCGTGCCCATGTCTCACCACGTACTCGCCGGTTTGCTCGCGGATAGGAAGCGGCGTGGGCGTCCACACCTCTTCCGACTCCTCATCCCGAACGTAGAACATGTCGCTTGGCGGATCGCTCACCGGATCGTTTGACCAGTTGGTGAGCAGGTTTTGTTGGCTGTTGATCGACCATGTGCACCCCGATCCGCACTCGGACACGAGGCAACCGAAGTCGGCGTTGGCGATCACGTTGATCCATGGCGCCGGCGTCCAGTGTCCGGGGCGAAGGATGGTCACGTACTCGCGGCCATCGCGGTCGAAGCCGCCGAAGCCATTGAAGAATTCGAGTTGAGAAGTCGGCACCGCTGTTCCGGCCACCGTCGTTGGCGTACCGGCAATTCGGACCGGACACGGAGGTGCGATCCCGTCGGGCCCCGCTACCTGCTCGGCAAGCGTTCCCCTCCGACTCGAGAGCCTGACGCGGGCGACACTCTCCAATACATCGCGTTGCGCCGAGGTCAGCTTGTCGGCCCGAAAGGCAAATGTCGTCCCCTGCGATTTCGACCCTTCGGGACTCAGCGCGGGTTCGACGGCGCCGATCAATCCCTCCACCAGCGATTGTAAACTTGTTCCATCTTCGCCAGTGATCTCGTTGACGAGAACGAGATCCACCGCCAGGCACTTCGATCGCCAGTACGCGTGCGCGCGCAGCAATTGCCGCGCGATGTCGACGTGTGACGCGTCGTCGAGCACCAACAGGACGATGGGTAGGTCTCCAGAGATCGCGTTGGCCCAGAGTGCCTCGACTCCTTCCGTTTGGCGCGCGACAATATCGGCCGCGACGCGCAGCATCTTGTCCGGATACAGAATGTGGCCGGCAAGCGTTTGAAAAAGCTGCGGCTCTCCGGGCTCGAAGCGCCGATGGTGCGACAGGAATTGTGATTGCGTCCGGGCGGCAACGAGCGACTCGAACGTCGACGCCGCCCGATATTTGTCGGCTAACGCGAGAACAGCGTCGCGCGACGGCGCTACGAGCGTTGAGAACACGATGCGCACGGTCTCGCCCGGACGAATGCGCACCCGGCGCCGCAGACTGACGATGGGGTCGAGCACGGAACCAACGGAATTAGAGAGTCGCTCGCCGTTCCTCTCCGCTTGCGGAGCACGCACCGACCGGCCGCGACCTACGAACTGTTCCCGTCTCGTCTCCCACTCGAGCTCCCCGATAGTTTCACCCTCTGGCGCGATGACGTGGGCGAGCCAGATCTCGACGTCTTCCGGCGCGCCACGGCGGCGAGTTGCCAGCAGCGTCTCGCGCGCGGCAACGAATTCCGTCTCGATGAACAGATTCGAGAACGCCGGGTGCGCGGCGTCGCTCGCGGCCGTCGCCAGCAAAATCTCCGCGTACGACGTGATGTCGATGTCTCGCGTAGTCACGTCGTGATTCGTGAGCGACACACGGCGTAGCTCGGCCTGGTCCGCGAGAGACACCATCACGTCGAGGTGGGTCTCGATCGCGCCGTCGCGCCGCACAAACTCGGCGTGGTCCTCGGCAAATGACACGTTGTAGCTCTGCGGTTCCACGGCGCTCGGCTGGAACGCGGCGGACCAGCCGTGGCCGCTCGCGACATCGCGAAGAAAGATGTAGGACCCGGTGTCGTCGCAGGTCGTGTCGTCGCGCCAGCGCGTGATCGCGATGTCCCGCCAGCGGCTGTAGCCCGATCCCGCGGCGGTGATCATCACCGTATAGCTCCCGTTCGACAACAGCTGGGTCGCTGGTGTAGCGCCGCGCGGAGACGAGAACCGGCGAATGGTCGACACCGCCGGATCGCGCACATCCTCGGCGAGCGAGCGAGTGCTCTCCGGTGCGTGCGTCAGGGATTTCGTGACGTCTCCTGGGAATCGCCATGCAGGCTAGGCGGGGAAACCCAGCCATCAGTGAATCCGGCGGTACGGAGTCCGGCCACGATTTGTGGAGTGGTTCGAAGCATATTCCAGATCAAGCCCGAGCGGTAATTCTCGATCATTACGACGATCGGTCCCTGGTTGAGACCGCAATGATAGGACGATACCCAGCCGTGCGCGGATCCGCCGGGATCGGGAAACGTTGGATTGAAGGTCGTCCTGAAGCCGTAAGGATGCTCCTTGCCCAATCGCGGCCCCCACATGTGCGCGATAGTCGGTAATACGATCTCCGGTGCGAACGGCAATGACGCGACGACACCCCACGGAGCTAACGTACCGTCATCGGGGCCGTCGGGCACGCCGCGCGCGAGGTAGTCGAAGAACTGCCGCCTGACGCCCGCGACCTCTCGCGTCACGTCGCCGGGTCCGTCGCTCGCAGTGATCCCCCAGCAAAATTCCCCATATCCGACATATCCGTTGGGATTCCGGATGGCGTACTGCTGCTGCACGGCGGTGGCGCGAGCGCTGTTCTCGAAGTAATTGCTTCCGTGCTCGCGCATGAAGGCGTCCTGAATATCGCGGAAGTCGATCCACACATGAGAGAGCTGATGAGTGAAGAGTGGTGCGGCAAAGAGGAACGACGTGCCGTAGACGGTCCTCCACTCATACGTCGATGCCCATGACCGGTAACTCTCGGCGGGGATCGGATGAGTGGGAGAGCCGAGCGCGAGCACGTAGAGCAGCATCGCCTCGTCGTAGCCCTCCCAGCGATACGGCAGAAAGCCGCCTTCGGGCTTCCACCCGTGCGTCAGCGTCAGACCGCCGTTCTGTGCCCATTGCCAGTCGACCCGCTCGTATAGGCGAGTTGCGAGCTCGCGGATCTCGCGCTCGGCAGGGCGGTCTTCATTGAAGTAGGCCGCGGCCGTTAGCATGCCGCCAAGAAGGAGGGCGGAGTCGACGGTCGAGAGCTCGCACTGCCAGGTACGTGCGCCGGTGCGCATGTCGAGAAAGTGGTAGTAAAAGCCTCGATACCCCGTAGCATCTGGCTCGGGACTCTGTTTGCTTCCCAAAAAAAAGCGCAGGGTGGTGAGCGTGCGCTCTACCGCCTCTCGCCGAGAAATGAATCCGCGCTCTACCGCAGCCGGATACGCGGTGAGTCCGAGTCCGACCGCAGCGATGCTCGACGGTGCATTCGCGCGGGTGGTATCCACAACGAGGCCGTTGGCAAGATTCGTCTCGTGTATGAAATAGTTGAATGCTTGCCGCTGGATGGCGTCGATCATACGCGTGTCCGCGTCAAGCTGTGACACCTTTCTCCGCGTGGCCGCCGAACCCTGAACGCATCGCGGAGAGGAGGCGGTTTTGGAAGTCGGCCTCGCCGCGCGACGTGAATCGGCTGAACAATGCCGCGGCGAGCAAGTTCGCCGGCACAGCTGCATCGACCGCTGCCTGAAGCGTCCAGCGTCCCTCTCCCGAGTCCGACACACGTCCCTGGAAATGATCGAGATCCGGATCGTTGGCCAGCGCGGCGGCCGTGAGATCGAGCAACCACGAGGCGATCACACTTCCGCGCCGCCAGACTTCCGCGATGTCGGGCAGGTCGAGATCGTATTGATATGCTGCGGGATCGCGAAGCGGCGTCGTCTCAGCGTCCGCGACCGATTTCTTCTTGCCCACACTGGCGTGCTTGAGAATGTTCAGTCCTTCGGCGTAGGCTGCCATCATTCCGTACTCGATGCCGTTGTGAATCATCTTCACGAAGTGGCCCGCGCCGTTCGGACCGCAGTGCAGGTAGCCCTGCTCCGCAGTGCCACCACGTCCTTCACGTCCAGGGGTCCTGGTCGCCGAACCCGCTCCAGGCGCGAGCGTGGCGAAGATTGGATCGAGCCGGCGAACGACCTCCGTTTCGCCGCCGATCATCAGACAGTAGCCACGCTCGAGGCCAACAATTCCGCCACTGGTGCCGCAGTCGACGTGATGCAAGCCCTTGTCAGCGAGACGCTTGGCGCGAAGGAGGTCGTCGCGATAGTAGGAATTCCCGCCATCGATCACAACGTCGCCAGCCGACAGCTTGGGCAGCAATTCATCAAGAGCGGAATCCACGACCCCAGCGGGCACCATCAGCCACACGGTTCGCGGTGCTCCGAGTTGTGCCACAAAATCGTTCAGGGTTGTCGCTGCGGCCGCGCCCTCGCCGGCGAGCGCCTGCACGGCGGCGGGCGACGTGTCGTGTACCACGCAATTATGGCCGCCTCGCATCAGCCGACGCACCATGTTGGAGCCCATGCGGCCCAGTCCGATCATCCCCAGCTGCATCCGTGGCCTCCCATCGCCAGGGTGTTCCGTTCCATTCACACGCCACTCACGCGGTCGACTGAGAACATTCGCTGGCGCCACTTGCGACGAGGGTCGACAGCTCATCCACCATGGTCATGCGCGCCTCACGTCTGCTGACGTCAGGAAGGATGTCTCGCGCGGGCGAGCTGAGACAATGGCGCACATGTACCAGGCCCGGTGACGGCTGTACCGGCCGGAAGGCGAGCATCGATACGTTCTGCCGGCTCGTACACTCGCCCGCTCGCAATCATCGCTGGTCGATGCCGCGCGTCCCCCTATTCGGCGTCTCGAATATCCTGCCGAACGGCGACGCCGTGCTGAGCGAGCAGCGCCATGATAGCCGCAACGTGCTCCCTGCCCCGCGTCTCCAGGCGCATTACGATCTCTACGTCGCGCACCGAAATGTCGGCGAACGCGCGCCGATGCGAGACCTCGAGGACGTTTGCCCCTGCCTCGGCTACGAGTTGTGTGAGCAGCGCC
>DATHGO010000182.1:0-3110 GCA_035317585.1 Gemmatimonadaceae bacterium
CGTCGAGTTCATGAACGAAGGTGTGGTGGCGTTCGATCTGGCCGGAGGGGAGAAGGGAAATCCGGCGGCGCGCCACTTCGAGGCGTTCAGGTACGCGCGTGAGCACAACCTCGCGGTGACCGTTCACGCTGGCGAGGGAGATGGAGCCGAGTCGGTGCGACAGGCGGTGCACGTCTGCGGCGCCAACCGAATCGGGCATGGAACGCGGCTCATCGAGGATCCGGAGCTCACGCAGTACGTCAATGACCGGCGGATCGCGCTCGAGGTCTGCCTCACCAGCAACGTGCAAACGCGCGTCGCCGATTCGTACGCGACGCATCCTTTTCGCGAATACTTCGACCGCGGCCTCAATGTCACGCTCAACACGGACAACCGCCTGATGAGCGGGACGACGCTCACTGACGAATACGTCCATGCGGCGGAGCACCTCGAACTCACCGTGGAGGAGCTGGCGGGCATTGCGCTCAACGGATTTGAGAGCGCATTTCTTCCCTGGGAGGAGCGGCTCATGCTGATCGAGGAAGCGTCGGATAAGATCGAACAGCTGATCGGACCGGAAGAATGAGGAGCCAATACTCGACAGAAGCGGCGATAAAGGCAGCCGCGGCGATTCGCGAGCGCGCCGGGTCGCAACAGCCCAAAATCGGCATCATACTCGGCTCGGGACTGGGCGGGCTATCAAAATCGATTGGCGATGCCGTTCGCATTCCATTCCGCGACATTCCCGGTTTTCCCGAGGCAACAGTCGCGGGACATGAGGGCGCCGTCATCGTCGGGACGTTGGGCGGGCGCGACGTCGTCGCGCTGAGCGGGCGATTCCACATGTATGAAGGGCATCCCGCGGCGCTCGCGGCATTTCCGGTCCGCGTGTTCCATGCGCTCGGAGCGCACGACCTCTTTGTCTCGAACGCCGCCGGCGGGATCTCGCCCAAACTCGCGGTCGGAGATCTGATGATGATCTCGGATCACCTCAACCTTATGGGAACAAACCCTCTCGTCGGAGAGGCGCAAAAGGGAGAAATTCGGTTTCCCGACATGACCGACGCGTACAACCCCGGCCTGCGCTGGCTGCTGCGCACGACGGCGGAAAAGCTCGGAATCACGCTTCGTGAAGGAGTGTACGCGGGATTGCTCGGTCCATCGTACGAGACGCCGAGCGAAGTGAAGATGCTGAGGCTACTCGGCGCCGATGCGGTTGGAATGTCGACCGTGCCCGAGGTGATCCTGGCCAGAGCACTCGGCATGCGGGTAGCGGGAGTCAGCTGCATTACAAACGCCGCGGCGGGAGTTACGGGTTCGGCACTCAGCCACGCGGAAGTGCTGGAAACGACCAATCGCGTCAGCGCGGCGTTCGAGTCGCTTGTGACGGAGTTTCTCGTCCGCTCTGCCGCGCCTCAGCTATCCCCGATCAGATAGGAGCATATCCGGGGCGCTGACGATCAGGAGTCGTCGGCGAGGTGGTTGAGCGGCCCGTGGCCGGACCCGAGTCCGGGCGCGCTGGCAATCGCGTTGTGCACGTAGTCGATCGCACGGCGAACCGCCGCGTGAAGCGACTCCCCCTTCGCCAATTGCGCTGTGATCGCCGCCGAGAGAGTGCAGCCAGTCCCGTGAGTATTGGTTGTGTCCAGGCGCTGCCCGCGAAAGGTGCGGATATCTCCGTCGTACAATACGTCCACGACCCTATTGCCTGAATCGAGGTGACCGCCTTTGATGAGCGCCGCTTGTGCTCCCATGTCGTTCACCAGAATTTCGGCAGCGCGGGCCATGGAATCCTCGTCGTCGATCTTCTCGCCGGTTAGAATCGCCGCTTCGTGCAGATTTGGCGTGACGAGAGCCGCCTGCGGAACGAGCTCGCGACGGATAACCTCGATGGCGTCAGGCTCGAACAGCACATCGCCCGACGTCGCGACCATCACTGGGTCGAGGACGTAGTTTTGCAGTGAGTGATCGCGGATGGCAGCGGCGACTATCGATGCGACTGCCGCGCTCGCGAGCATTCCGGTCTTGAAGGCGCTCGGGAAGAGATCCTCGGCGACGGCATCGATCTGTGCGCGCACGAGCTCCGGGGATACGGCGTCCCAGCTGCTCACTCCGCGAGTGTTCTGTGCAGTGATGGCGGTGATCGCCGACGTCCCGAACACGCCGAATCTCTGAAATGTCTTCAGATCGGCCTGGATTCCGGCGCCGCCGCCGGAGTCGGAGCCCGCGATGGTGAGCGCAATCCGCATAAACCAAAGATGCGCCGCGAAAGATCGCGGCGCATCTTCAATGGAAAACGGACCGTGCTACTGAAGCTGGCGTGGAGGCGGCGAGGGCGGTAACGACAGGATTCTCGACTTGAACGCGTGGAAGTTCCGGGAATCGGTGCCGAGGCTGGCGAGAGTGCTGGGAGGCAGCTGATTGATTTGCGCCTGAACCGCCTGAATGCGGTCCTCCTCGAGCGGGTGCGTTAGGAACATCGATTCGACGGCGCCAGGGTGGCTTTTCCGCTCCTCGAGCAGCTTCTGGAACATCGTGACCATTCCCACCGGACTGACTCCGGCGCGCACTACATTCTTGAAACCTTCCTGATCCGCCTCGGCCTCGTCCTGCCGACTGAACCGAGCGAACACGGCGCCGCCGAGGACATTGATCGCCGCGCCGGCAGCCTGGTTGTTGCAGACCCCGGTGAGAACGCACGCCAGCGTCACGCCGATGTTTGCGCCCTGCGCTTTCTCCATCTGCTTCACCGTGTGACGTCGCACCACGTGCCCGATCTCGTGACCGAGCACGCCGGCGAGCTCGTCCATCTGGTCGGCGCGCTCGATGAGGCCGCGATTCACATATACGAAGCCGCCGGGCACCGCGAAGGCGTTGACTTCCTTGGAGTCTACGACGAAGAACTGCCAGTCGAGATCACGCCGGCTCGTGAGACGCGCAATCGAGTCGCCGAGGACGTTGACATAACGATTTATCTCCGGATCCTGGACGATCGGTAGTTGCGCGTTGATCTGTTGCGCATATTCCTGTCCCATCTGCACTTCCTGCTGCTGCGAAATCGCGCACGCAGTGAGGGAGGAGGTAATCGCAATACCTACAAGAATTCGCTTCATTCATACTCCAGCAATGGG
>DATHGO010000183.1:0-7718 GCA_035317585.1 Gemmatimonadaceae bacterium
GAATCCGGCGGCGGCGAGTCGCGATAGAGTCATACGCGTTACCGGAACCGCCTATGCCAGCGCTGTGACCATTCACGTGAAGGGTCCCGACGAAAAACTTCTCGACCGGATCGGACGCAGCCTCGGGTTCGGCGAACCGTAGGCGAGTTTCTCTCACGAGCTCCGCGCAGCTCTGCGTAGCATTGGAACGCGCCAGTGCAATCTGCCCGAATGAATTGAACGGCGACCGCTTCGCGGCTAAATTTGATAGTTATGGCTTTTCCCGGCCTGGCAGAGCGAGTCTCCGATGTGCGGGCCAGAATCGAGGCGTCGCAAGCGCGGGGCGGGCACGGACAACAGGTCACGATCGTAGCGGTCACCAAGACGCACGGGCCTGAGGCCGCACGTTCGGCGTATGAGGCCGGCCTGCACGACGTCGGCGAGAACAAGGTTCAGGAAGCACTGAAGAAGATGACCGCGGTCGATGTGCCGGTGCGCTGGCATCTCATCGGACATCTCCAGCGGAACAAAGTGAAGGCGCTCGAGCAGTTCGTATTGCTGCATTCGCTCGACAGCCCTCGTCTCGCCGATGCGGTATGCGAGTTCGGAATTGCGCGGGGCCGGGCGGTGGACGTGTTGCTGGAGTTGAATCTTACGGGAGAGGCCTCAAAGGGCGGATACACCCTCTCCGAGATGCTGCCGGAAGCCGAGCGACTCGTTTCGCTCTCGGGGATCCGGGTTCGGGGAGTGATGACTATGGCTAGTTTTAGCGCAACGGAGTCGCAGCTCCATCGCACCTTCGCGGAAGCGCGCGAGGCGCGCGCAGATCTGGTCGCGGCCGGGCACCCGGCCGAGGAGCTGTCGATGGGAATGTCGAACGATTACGAGATCGCTGTAGAAGAAGGCGCGACGCTGGTGCGGCTTGGGACCACCCTCTTCGGAGCGAGGGCTAAATGATCGACGAATCATTTCATCTTACGCCATTGGACGTGCGGCGCTACGACTTCGGCCGCGCGTTTCGCGGCTACAATCCCGCGCGCGTCGACCAGTTCAGGGATCAGGTCGCCGAGGAGATGGAACGACTCACGCGGATCAATCAGGACCTCGACTCGAAGGCCAGAAGCTTTCATGAGCAGCTCCGCGCATTCCGCGAGCGCGACAAGGCGTTGAACGATGCCCTCATTGCCGCTCAGCAGCTTCGCGGCGAGGTTCGGGAGCAGGCCGAGCGCGAGGCACAGCTCATTCTGCGCGAGGCGCAGGCGGAGGGGGAGCGGATCATCGAGGCGGCCAAATCCGATGTGCGGCGAATGGAGGAAGAGCTGGACAACCTCGATCGCTCCCGGCGCACGTATCTGGCGCAGATGCGGACTTTGATTGCGCGCCAGCTCTCGGAGGTCGAGGCGTCCGATTCACAAGTCGTGGCTAGCACCCTGAGAGGCGCGGGCTCAAACTCCTCCGGATCGAACCGAGAATGACGGCAGTCCGCCCCGTGCCGGCCGCGGCGGGGGGAGACGAGAAGGGCAGACGCTTCCGCTTGCTGCCGACCGATCGCTCGCCCGACGAACTCGAGAAGGAAATGCTTTCCCGCTGGAAGGAGGAGAGTCTTTTTCAGCAAACGCTGTCCCAGGCGGAGGGAAAGCCCGAGTTCGTTTTCTTCGAAGGTCCTCCCACCGCCAACGGCAAGCCCGGAATTCACCACGTGTTCTCGCGGACGGTGAAGGATCTTTTCTGTCGCTATCGCGCGATGAGTGGCAATCACGTCGCCCGCAAAGCCGGCTGGGATACGCACGGCCTGCCAGTCGAGATCGAAGTCGAGAAACGGATCGAGAAGGACTTCGGCATTCGGACGGCGAAGCAGCAGATCGAGCAGATCGGCGTCGCGCGGTTCAACGAGATGTGCCGCGAGAGCGTGTGGCGTTACCGAACCGATTGGGAGGAGCTGAGCGAGCGGATCGGCTACTGGCTCGACTACAGCGATCCGTACGTCACCTACTCCAACAATTACATCGAGAGCGTCTGGTGGGCACTCGCCACGATGTTCCGCGGTGGACGCCTCTACCGCGGACACAAGGTTCTACCGTACTGCGCGCGCTGCGGTACGACACTCTCGAGCCACGAGGTAGCGCAGGGCTACAAGGATGTGAAGGATCCTAGCGCCTATGTGGCGCTCGATCTCGTCGAGGGCAAGGTTACGAAGCCACGCCGTCGCATCCTTCTCTGGACCACGACTCCTTGGACACTGGTCTCGAACGTCGCGCTGGCTGTGAATCCGGCGCTCGAGTACGTCGAGCTGCGGAAAAGAAAATCGGAAACCGACGAGACCATCATCCTGGCGCTCGCCCGCACGCCCGCCGTTCTGGGTGATGATTTCGCGGGTCGCTGGGAGACCGTGGGCTCATTTCGTGGCAGCGATCTCGTCGGCAAGCTCTACAAGCGACCGCTCGATTGGGTCGAGTACAAAGAGGGCAAGCACGAATTAATCATCGGCGAGTCTTTCGTGTCGGCCGAAGAGGGAACCGGAGTCGTGCACATGGCTCCTGCGTTCGGCGCCGACGACTACGCGGCCGGCCAGCGCAACGGATTGGCGTTCCTTCAGCCGGTGAATCTCCGCGGGGAATTCCCGGAGGACATGCCGCTGGTGGGCGGGATGTTCGTGAAGGATGCGGATGCCGTTATTCTCGAAGAATTGAAGCGGCGCGGGGTGCTCTGGAAATCGACGCTGCACGAGCATGCGTACCCGCATTGCTGGCGCTGCGAGACGCCCCTGCTTTATTACGCCCGCACTTCGTGGTTCATCCGCACAACCGAATTCAAGGATGCGATGCTGGTTCGCAACTCGCGCGTCGATTGGCATCCGGCCGAAACCGGATCCGGCCGCTTCGGGGAGTGGCTGACCAACAACATCGACTGGGCTGTCTCACGCGACCGGTACTGGGGAACTCCGCTCCCCATCTGGGTGTGTGAGCGGGATGATTCGCACGCGGAAGCCATCGGCGGATATGCCGAGCTGTCGGAGAGGTCCGGTCTCACGCTCGGCGCCGACTTCGATTCGCACAAGCCGTTCATCGATAGCTACACCTGGGCATGCAAGTGCGGCGGCACGATGAGACGAACGCCCGAGGTGATCGATGCCTGGTTCGATTCCGGATCGATGCCCTTCGCCCAGTGGCACTTCCCATTCGAGAACCGCGACAAATTCGAGCGATACTACCCGGCGGATTTCATCGCCGAAGGAATCGACCAGACGCGGGGATGGTTCTACTCGCTGCTCGCGATCGCGACCGGCCTCGGTGATGCGCTGCCCAACAACGTTCTGGCTCACGAGGCCAATTCGCCGGTCGGGAAGCTGTCGGGTGCTGCTGAGACAGTCGCCACTGTGCTCGCTGCCGACGATACCGCGCCTTACCGCGCGGTCGTCGTGAACGACCTGGTGCTGGACGCCGAAGGGCAGAAGATGTCCAAGCGGCTCGGGAATATCATCGATCCCGCGTCCGTGATTCCGCGCTACGGTGCTGACGCGGTTCGACTCTTTCTAACGACTTCGAGCCAGCTCTGGACCCCGCGCCGTTTCGACGAGGCGGGGATTCGCGATACGGCTGGTCGCTTCCTGCTCACGTTCAAGAACGTCTACACCGGTATTTTCGCCGAGTACGCCAACTTCGGTTGGTCGCCATCCGACAAGGATCCAGCGCCCAGGAATCGCCCGCCCCTGGATCGCTGGATTCTGTCGCGCTTAGCTACCGTCGAGCGCGAAGCGGACGAGCTGCTGGGCCGCTACGAGGCTACCAACGCCGCGAAGGCGGTGATGGCTTTCTTCGACGAGGACGTATCGAAGTGGTACGTGCGCCAGAGCCGCCATCGCTTCTACGACGTCGACGGAGAGGACAATCGGGCCGCCTTCGCAACGCTCCACGAGATCATTGCGGTCACCTGCCGGTTGCTCGCCCCGTTCGCCCCTTTCATCACTGACTGGGTGCATCGCGAGTTGACCGGAGGCTCAGTGCACCTGGCGCCTTTCACGCGCGGGGTCTCCGGGGCGATCGACGTCGATCTGGAGCGTGCGATGGGGCACATTCGAACCCTCACCACGCTGGGCCGCGCGGCCCGCGAGGACGCCGGTGTCAAGGTGCGTCAGCCCCTCGCAAGACTGGTTTGCGTGGTACCTGCCCGCGGGACTGCGTCGAAGGGAGCCGCGGGGGTGTTGGAGGAGTTGAGCCCGCTGCTGGCGGCCGAGCTCAACATAAAAACTGTCCAATTCATCTCCAGCGCCGACGATCTAGTAACTTTAAAGGCTCGGCCGAATTTCAGATCGCTGGGTAAGAAATTCGGCAAGGATACCCCGCTCGCCGCCGAAGCCGTACAGGCTTTGAGTAGCGAGGCGCTTGCGGAGTTCGAGGCTGGCAAGCCGTTGTACGTATCGGTCGGCAATGAATCTCGGGAGCTGAGTCTTGAGGATCTGACGGTCGTGCGGACCGCGTCGGGCGACATGGTGGTTAAGGAGGAAGGCGGCTATTTTGCCGCCCTCGATTCAGTTGTAACGCGTGAGCTCCGGCTCGAAGGACTCGCGCGCGAGGTGGTGAGCCGCGTCCAGCGGTTGAGGAAAGAATTGGGTTTCGCCGTCAGCGATCGCATCACGCTCCGCGTTGGAGGTGGTGCGGAGATTCAGGAAGCGGTGAAGGCGTTCCAGAAATGGATCGCCGATGAGGTACTCGCTCTGAAGGTCGCTGTGGGCGAGAAAATCGACGGAACACACGCGACGACGCATACGTTCGACCTTGATGGGCAGAGCGTTGAAGTCGCCTTGGAGAGGGCAGGTTAGAAATGGCATCGGCAGCTAGCAGCAAAAAAACGAACGCGATCGCAAAACCGAAGGCGATGACGAAAAAGAGCCTGCAGCATTTCGAGAAGCGACTGCTCGAGGAGCGGAAACGCGTCTTGAAGGAGCTGGGGCACTACGACGAGACTTTTGGATCGACGCCGCAGGGTGCGGACGGCGATCTGAGCGCATACTCCTTCCACATGGCCGATCAAGGCACCGACGCAATGGAACGCGAAAAGGCGTTTCTGTTCGCGAGCCAGGAAGGGCGTTTCCTCTGGCACATCGACGAAGCACTCCGGCGGCTCTATCGCAATCCCGAGCAGTTCGGCAAGTGTCACAATTGCGGGCGAGAAATCAGCTTCGAGCGGCTCGACGCACTCCCGCACGCCAGGTACTGCATCGAGTGCAAGCAGCGCGAGGAAGATGGAAAGCGCCAGGCCTAACCCGCCCCTGTTCTGGGGGACGCTGGTCACGGTGGTGGCGGTCGATCTGGTGACCAAGTTGATCGCCGCGGCGACGTTGTCGCCGCAGCACATACCCCACGAGATCCTGGGAAATCATCTCCGGCTGACGCTCGTTTACAATCCGGGCGCCGCGTTCGGGCTGAACCTTGGCATCTACTCGCGGTGGATATTCATGGCGCTCACGGCCGGCGCGCTCGTGATTCTGGGGCGCCTGTACCAGGCCACTCGGCAGGGCGATTTCCTGCGCACGATCGCTCTGGGTCTCGTCTGTGGCGGCGCGGTGGGCAACCTCATCGACCGCGTCCGGTCAGCGACCGGGGTGGTGGATTTCATCGACGTCGGAGTGGGCGATCTGCGGTGGCCGACGTTCAACGTCGCTGACATGGCAGTCAGCGTCGGCGCATTCCTCCTCGCCTGGGTCCTTTGGGGAGAAGAGCGATCTTCCAGCCCCGCTGTTGCAGCCACGCCAATGTCGGATACGCCGGCGGAGAGCTAGGGTCTGAGCGACGTCAAAGAGTTTCCCGTCGAGGCGGACAGCAATGTCCGCCTCGATCTCTTTATTGCTGACCGTGCCGAGCTCTCGCGGACCCAGGCGGCGACGCTGATCGCGCAGGGGCATGTCCTGATCGACGGACGGCGCGAAAAGGCGAGCTACCGACCCGAGACTGGAGAAGTCGTGAGGGTCGAGATCCCCAAAGCCGAGAAGCGGACGATCTCGGGCGAAGACATTCCCGTCAGCGTGGTCTACGAGGACGAGTCACTCCTGGTGGTGGACAAGCCCGCAGGGATGGTTGTGCACCCCGCCCCCGGGAACTGGAGCGGCACCCTCGTTAATGCCCTCCTGGGGCGCGGGGGCAGTCTTTCTACCGAGGGTGAGCCGGAGCGGGCCGGAATGGTCCACCGCCTCGACAAAGAGACCTCAGGGCTCCTGATAGTGGCAAAGACCGACCGGTCGCACCGGCTTCTGAGCGCGGCGATCGCCGCCCGCCGGGTGGTCCGCCGCTACGCGGTCATGACCTGGGGTCACCTCTCGTCTGACACTCTCACGATCGACAAGCCGATTGCCCGCGACCCGCGAGACCGGAAGCGCATGGCAATCGTCAATAAGGGTCGGCCGGCCAAGACCGACCTCATACGCCTTGCTCGGTTCGATGCGGGGGAACTTCTTCGTGCCCATCTCCATTCCGGACGGACTCACCAAATCCGCGTTCATCTCGCGTCTATCGGCCATCCTGTCATGGGCGACGACGTGTATGGCGGGGGCGGAGGACGTCGTGTGGCCGGACTTCCTCCCAAGCGGCACTTCCTGCACGCGGCCTGGCTCGCGTTCAACCACCCAGTGACAGGCAAGCCGCTCGATTTCCGCTCACCGCTGCCGCCGGATCTGCGCCACGCGCTCACTGTGATCGCCGGAGAACACGCACTTCCGGACGACCCGGACCCTCTTACCACGCTCGGTTTCTATGAGTGACGCCGTCGCGCTCCCTCCCGAACCGGTCGTCGAGGAGGAGCCGCAAGTACCGACCCGCCGCCTGCTCGTGTTCAACATCGGCGGCAGTTCCTTCGCGTGCGACATGGACTCATTCCGCGAAATCGTTCCCATGCAGCAGATAACGCGGCTGCCGGGAGCGCCCGATACGGTTCGCGGGCTCATCAATCTGCGCGGCACGATCGTCACCGTGATTGACGGCGGCACTTCGCTCGGCAAGCACGCCTACGCGCGCGCCGAGGGATTGATCCTGCTGGTCGATTACTTCGACCGGTGGATCGGCATTGGCGTCGACGATGTTCGCGATATTCAGGATGTACCGATAGACCAGTTTGGCGCGGCGGATCAGACGGAGATCCCTCTAGTGGGTGCGGTAACCGGAGCAGTCGAGATCGAGGGCAAGCGCGTCCTCGTGCTCGACATCAAGACAGTGGTTCAGCAAGTCATCGGACAAGGGAGGTAGGGTGAGCAGTACTGTGCTGGTTTGCGACGACGCCGTGTTCATGCGGACGATGGTAAGCGACATTCTTTCCCAGGCCGGATTCACGGTCGTTGGGGAGGCGGAAAACGGGAAGCAGGCTGTCGAGAAGTATCAGCAGCTGAAACCCGATCTGGTGACGATGGACATCATCATGCCGGAGATGGGCGGGATCGAAGCGGTGAAGCAGATTACGCAGATGGATCCTGGCGCACGGATTCTCATGTGCAGCGCGATGGGGCAGCAGGCGCTGGTGCAGGAAGCGCTTCAGGCCGGAGCGCGCGATTTCGTGGTGAAGCCGTTCCAGCCCAGCCGCGTTCTCGAAGCCGTCCAGCGGGTGCTCGCCTAAGTGGACACCGGCCGCTACGCCAAGCTCTTCGAGTCCGAGAGTCGCGAATACCTCTCGGAAATGCACACCGCGCTCCTCGAGCTGGAGTGCGGCCGAAGCGATGCTGCCGTAGCGCGGCTATTTCGCGCCGTACACACAAT
>DATHGO010000184.1:0-9854 GCA_035317585.1 Gemmatimonadaceae bacterium
CGTCACCGCCTGCAGTCCCTGCAACACCCGGAAAGCGAACAACCTTCCGCAGGAGATCGGGATGCACCCGATGCATCCGCCGGTCGAGCCGCACTTCGTGCACCTGAGCTGGGCCGTCCGGCGACTGACGCCGACCCAGGCAAAGTACATTCGGATCTTCTACGGCGAAGAGACGCTCCATCATCTCGAGGATCTCGAGAATAGGCATCCTCATCACGGCGTGCATCGAGTCAGTTAACTGCAACTGAACGGGTGCCAGACGTCAGTGTCAGAGATGCCAGTCGATAGTTCACTACGCCCTGACTTTCACGGGCGCGGGTCAAACCACAGACAATTGCCTGTACCCCGAACGCCGCTGAGATGAGTCCGGGCGTCGTGAACTAACCACTGGCATCTACGCTACTGACGTCTGGCACCCGTTCAGTTGCAGTTGCGATCTCTACGGCCGGAACGTCCCCGTCCTCGCCTCGTAATGCCGCTTCTCCCCCCCGAGCAACCGCACTACCAGCGTCCGCACCCCTCGCCCTAATGCTGTCCCCGGATTCTTTTTTCCACTCACGGCTGGCTTGAGCTCCCCTCGAAGCCACCGCTGCACCTCATCGAGATCGCTCAGCGACAGCGTCTCCACGTCCAGCAGCAAGTTGTAGTATCCCCGCTCCCCCTTCCTCGGCAGCTGGATCGCGACCTTGTACGGAGCCTCCACGGCGGTCTCGGCGTCACCCGCGACCGGGAACTCACCAAGCGCCTCGGCCTTCTTGTTCACTACCCGCACCACCTGGTACTTCTTGCCGAGAACATCATACTTGAGAATGACATCCCACTCGAACGCGGCTTTGAGGTCATCGAACCAGCGGCCGGACGCCCATCGCTCGAGACGATAGTGCAGTCGCGCGGGAAATCCGTTCGCCAGTAGATCGCGCATCGAAGCGTCGGACAGCAATCCCGCGGATGAAACCGCCGGTGGCTCTTCGGCCCAGGCGGTCTGCTGGGGGAGGAGCACGTCCAGACGCACCTTTTGGGCGTCCAGCGGTACCGCGATCGCGAACACAGCGGCGGCGACGAGCGAAAATTTCAGCATCGCCGAATCTCGACCCCGCGATCAGCCCGGAAATCCGGCAGCTCGGATTCACGCAGCTCGCGCCGCTCCTCGAAATAGCGCTTCCGCATCTCTAGAAGCGCCGGTGCACCCGCAGAAACACGTTCGCCGGTTCCTTCGGACTCGAAACCGACTTCGCCACGTACACGCCGATGATGCCGAGATCGAGGCCGAGTCCCACATCGGTTCTGAACGTCCCGAACCTGGGGAAGCTGTTGCTCGAGTACTGAAGCGTGCCCGACGGCTGACCGACCAGCCAACCTCGGCCCGCATCGACGAAAGCGATGGCTGTCGGGCGCACGGTGAAACCGATCCCGCGGAGCCGGATCGGCCGCGCGTTCAAAAAATCGAACAGCGACGAGTGCAACTCATTGCGGTATTCCAGCTGCGCCAGTGCCACGCGCTCACACTGCGCCGGATCGCCGGGTGGCGGCGGACCGCCGCTGCTGCATTGCGACACGTCGACTGTTCCCGGCTCGTACTCCCGGAAGTCGATTCCCGGCACTGTCCCGATCCCGCCGACGGAGAATCGCCGCTCGAGCGGAAGGTCATCGCCATGCAGCCAGCCGCCGAGCACGAGTCGCGCGTTGATCCAGGTCGTCGGCGAAAGGCGATTGTAACGGCGCAGATCGACGAATCCGCGTCCGTACGTCACCTGCGGCGAGACGCTCGGTCGCGTCGGCGGAGAAGTTGGTCCGACATCCGTCATTCTTCCGGTCCCGCGCTCGTATTCGGCGAGGATCAGCCAGCCTGTCGACGGATTTATCTCGTCGTTCCGGGTGTCGATGTTGGCGCGCAGAACGCCGAGATGAAATCGTCCGGCGTCCACCACCGGATTCGCGCGCCACGCTTTGCCGTTTCCGAAAACCGAGAAGACCTTTCGGGAGCGCGCGGAAGCCCATCGCTCGTCGCTCCAGTCCGCCGAGAAGCTGCTGCGTGCGCTCATGTTGAACGTCGCGGTTGCCTTGGCGCCGTGTCGATTGAACCAGTCGCGGAAATCGCGATGTCCGAAGAATGCGGCGAGCGCCGCGTCGGGATCTGGAAGCTGCCAGGGCTCGACCGGTGTCATCACGTCGTAGGATGACACACCGAGTCCGTAGCCCCGCCCGCGTCCGACGCGCATATCCGCCGAAATGCGATGGCCGAGGTTCTGATCGTCCCAGTGAAAGGTGTCCGCGCTCCGGATGATTCCGATCACCGACGCATTAAGGTCGGCGGCGCCGACGCTGTCGTGAAAGACGGGCCCGACGTAGACCGGCAAGCCTTCGACGCGATTGTATGTTTTCCCGGAGCTGAGAATGAGACCGCTGGCGCGGCTGGTTCTCGCCCACAGCCCGAGCCGCTCGGCCGCCGTATCCGACTGAACTGTGTCAACGGTCTGAGCACGAGAGAGAGCGGGAGCGGCACACGCGAGGAGCAAACAGAGCGCTCGCATCGTCTTTGCTGTGTTTGTCATGTCGGCCTTATACCCTCGTGGCGTTGATTCCGAGCCGCTTCATGCGCCGGTAAAGATTCGGCCTGTCCGTCTGAAGTCTTCGCGCGGCATCAGCGATGTTTCCACCCGCCTCGGCGAGCGCTCGCGCGATCACCGTTCGCTCGAAGCTCTCCAGTTTGTCCGCCAGTGAAGTCGGCCCCAGTGCGGTGGATTCTCGCGCATCGCCTACCTGTTTCTGGGCACGAGTAGGTGTGGTCGGGGGCGCAGCTTCCTCATCGCGATCCACGATGAGCACATCCTCCACCTGCTGCCCGGTGATCTCCGCGCCCGGATGCAGAATCGCCAGTCGTTCGACGATGTTGGCGAGCTCACGCACGTTGCCGGGCCAGGGGTAATCGCGAAGCAGCTGGAGCGCGTCGCTCCTCCACCGTGGCTTCGCCTGGCCGCTTCGCTGCAGGAACTGCTCCGAGAAGTGCTCGACCAGCTCGAAAATGTCGTCGCCGCGATCTCGCAGCGGAGGAATCGCCAGCGGGATCACCTGCAGCCTGAAGTAGAGATCCTCGCGGAACGTTCCGGCCCGCACCGCGCGCTGAAGATCGTGGTTCGTCGCCGAAATGATGCGCACATCGGTGCGAATGACTCTGTTGCCGCCGACGCGCTGGATTTCCTTGGCCTCGATCGCGCGCAGCAGCTTTGCCTGTGCGTCCGGACCGAGGTCGCCCACCTCATCGAGGAACAGAGTTCCGTGATGCGCCAGCTCGAACCGCCCGATGCGGGTTTGAGTGGCGCCGGTGAAGGCCCCGCGCTCGTGGCCGAACATCTCGCTCTCGACGAGATCGCGTGGAATCGCCGCGCAGTTCACGCGTACGAACGGCTTTTCGCGTCGCGCGCTCGCGTCGTGGATCGCGCTTGCAACCAGCTCCTTTCCCGTGCCCGATTCTCCGGTGATGAGAACCCGCGCGTCCGTAGGCGCGACACGCGCGATCATCTGCCGCACCGTGTTCATCGCGCTGCTCTTGCCGACCATCTGTCCGCCGAACCCCAATTCGGCACGCAATGCGCGCGCGACGCGGCGCGTCTGTCGCAGCTCCAATGCGGACGAGACCGCCAGCAGAACCCCTTCGGGGGTGAGCGGCTTTTCCAGAAAGTTGAAGGCACCGAGCTTGGTCGCCTTCACCGCATCGGCAAGGCCGGCTCGCCCGCTCATCATTATCACGGGGAGATCGGGTGCGACATCGCGCAAGCGGCCGAGTGTGGCCATTCCGTCGAGCTCGCCCGGCATCATGAGATCGACGAGCGCGACGTCCGGCTCTCCCTCTTTGACCCGGGTGACGGCTTCAGCGCCGCTCGGCGTCTCCACTACTTCGTAGCCCTCACCCGAGAGCAGCGCACCGACCATGCGCCGAATGTTCGGCTCATCGTCGGCGATGAGGACTATGGGCACCTACGTCGCGCGATCCGGCGGCGAAGCGGAAGACGACGGAACCTGCCGTGCATCGTCGCCGCCTCTCCCTTCCGAAAGCAGCTTCGTGGTGAAGCGCTGGCCCTCGGTGATTCGCTCGACTTCGATCGCAACCGCTTCGAGCGACTGCTCAATTCGCTCGAGTCGCCCGGTAACCTCGCTTGGGATGCGTGGATTCTTGGACTCGGCGTCCATCTTCCGCGAATATGCTCTCGCGAGCGGAACCCCAACGGCGAGGATGATGGCAGTCGCGAAGGCACCAAGCGGAACGATTATTTCTACTCCCATTGCAATCAATCCTCGGCGCGAGCGCCGTTCGCGGGTATCGTAAACTGTATCTCTGTTCCCTTGCCCAACGTGCTCGTCGCGTTCACGGTTCCATCGTGCGCCCAAACCGCCTGCCGCGCGATTGCCAAACCGAGTCCGGTCCCGCCCGGCTTGTTGGTGACGTACGGCTCCCAGATTGTCTGGAGATTCTCGGAAGCGATTCCCTCGCCGTCATCGGCCACCGAGATGCGCACCGCATCCCGACCTCCGAGCTTCACACCACTGGCCTTCACGGTGATGTGCCCGTTGTTCCCGGAAGCATCGACTGCATTCAGAAGTACGTTGCTCAGGGCACCGGCCAACGCTCCGTTGTGGCCGTACACCCGCGGAAGATTCTCGTCTATCTGGAGATTGAGAGCAATCCCCGGCGGCACGCTGCTGCGCGCGGTGTAGCGAACGAGCTCTCCCATGTCCACCTCCGAGGGTGGACCCTCGGGCAGCCGTCCAAACTCGGCGAAGCTCCTCGCCATGCGATCGAGCCGCTCCGATTCCATGGCGATGACGTCGACATCTTCCTGTAGCGCCTGGGGGGCTTGGCCGCGCAGACGCGCAAGCGCGAACCGGATGGGCGTGAGTGGATTCTTGATCTCGTGCGCCACTCTCCGCGCGCTTTCCCTGAATGCGTGCAGCCGCTCTGCCTCGACCGCCTGGCGGCGTCCGTGCTCCAGCTCCGACACCATTTCCCGCATGCTGCGTCTCAGTGTCTCGAACTCGGGCGCACCGCGCACCCTGCTGGTCGTGACCTCGATCGTCGTCCCGTCATCGCCGTTCCGGCCACTGGACACGATTGTGCGCTCGGGAGGAGGAGGTAGCGGCTCACCATGACCAATCAGCTCGGTCCAGCGCACGAGCTCGTCGAGTGGGCGGCTCAATTGCCGGCTCAGATGTCCCGCCACCCGCGACGCTGCTCCTGTCAGAATCAGAAGCGCGAGAATGCCCGCGATGGCGATGATGCGGACGGTGCGGCCGGCGAGAAAACTGTATCTCCGCGCCTGCTCCACGGAGATGCGGAGCTCGCGTTCGTGCGTATCGATGGCGCGGCGCTGCGAGGGCGTTAGGGGCGCCTGGCGCGCAGCCGCTATCGCCTTCTCGCCGCTCGCCGCCACGCTGTCCCAGGCCGGTCGTCCGGTTACGAAGGGCAGGGCAGTGCTGACCGTTCCGCTCCACAATAACGTGAGCAAAAATGCCGGAACGATCGCGAACAGCGACAGGATCAGGACCAGTCGCGTGCGAAAACGCAGTTGATTCATGGGGGTTTGGGTATAAATTATACCCGTACGGCGCGACTTCGAGGATCCAGCGACCGGTCAACTGAGGGTTGACGCGCTCGCATGGACCTGAAGACGCACCGCCTGCGGCATCCGTCGCAGGATTGACACGGCGTGCAGCCGTCGCGGCAAATAATCGCAGGCACGCAGCCTCGCACAGGTAATTCCCAAAAAAAATGAGTTCTCGACCACATCGGTCCGCGCCAGCCGCGCACCGGCATGTAGCCCCCGTACACCGGGGGCCGCAGGCAATCGCCCCGGTACACCGCGGCCCGCAGGCAATGTCCCCAACGGCATTATCCAATCCCCACCACGCGCCCAATGCCGCGCTGCTCATCGACTTCGACAACGTCACGATGGGCATCCGCTCCGAGCTTCAGACGGAGCTGAAAAACCTCCTCTCCTCCGACATCGTAAAAGGCAAAGTCTCGGTTCAGCGCGCTTACGCCGATTGGCGCCGCTATCCGCAGTACATAGTGCCGCTGGCGGAATCATCGATCGACATGATTATGGCGACCGCTTACGGCTCCGCCAAAAAGAACGCCACTGACATTCGCCTCGCCGTCGATGCAATGGAGCTGGTTTTCACCAGGCCCGAGATCGGCATCTTCATTCTCCTGTCGGGCGATTCCGATTTTGCCAGTCTCGTCACCAAGCTCAAGGAGTACGGCAAGTACGTCATCGGAGTAGGTATCCGTGAATCCTCGAGCGACCTACTCGTCATGAACTGCGACGAGTACTACAGCTACAACGCCCTCGCCGGCCTGGTGAAGAGCGGTGAGGAGGAAGTCGTAAAGAAGGATCCGTGGGAGCTCGTCACGGAAGCCATCACTCGCATGAAGCGGAATGGCGACGTCATGCGCGCCGACCGCCTCAAGCAGGTGATGCAGCAGATAGACAGCTCTTTTGACGAGAAGAACCTCGGCATGTCCAAGTTCTCTCGCTTTGTGACCGAGGCCGCTCACCGCGGACTGCTGACTCTCACCAAGCTTGAGAACGGGCAGCTCGAAGTCGGTCCTCCGGGTGCTACTCGCACCTTGCCCGCAGGTCAGGAGAGCGCGGAGCCCCATGTTCCGCGGCTGGCCCCACCCGCGGAAGGCGAGCCTGTTGAGCGCTCGCGTCGCGGACGACGAGGAGGCCGGGGCCGAGACCGCGAAGTGCGCGGACAGCGTACGGCCGCCGCTGCGGCACCCCCGACTTCTCCCTCGGAGCCGGAGTTTCCGCCATTGCCACAGCCCGAGGCAGCCCGAGTCGATGTGCCTGCTGCTGCCGCTGATGGCATCGGTTCCAGCGGACTTCGTCTCCGGCGAGAGGAGGCGTTCGACCTTGTTCGCCGGTCGGTTGGCGTCAATGGCGACGCACCCATTCGCGCGAGTCAGGTGCGCGCCACCGCGCGCGAGCTGCTCGGACGCGACAGCGAGAGCCTGAGCGAGCGGAACTTCACCCGCATTCTCCAGGATGCTCACGACGCCGACATCATCGATCTCCGTCGGCGTGGCAGCGACTACGAAGTCGCTCCAGCAGCACCATCGACTTCCGTCAGCGAGCAGCTCGCGGCCGCCGAACCGCCGAAACCGATCGTTCCGGTGGCGCCCTCGGCCCCGACCGGCATGGGTGCACGCGCTGGTGGCCCTGCACGCGGACGTGGGCGGGGACCGATCGGTGCGCGCGTCGGTATCGTGCCCCCCGATCTTCTTTCTGTCGGCGTGGTCGAGACCTCGAGACCTGCTCCCGAGCCGGTCTTCACCGAGTCAATTCCTGATCTTCCTCTCACCGGCGAAGACGCGCTTTCGGACAGCGACCTGAAGCCGCGTAGTGTGCGGAAGCGTGGAGCGAGCGATGACAAGAAGCCTCGGCGCCCTCGCAAGTCCGCGGCGGCATCGGACGAAGACAGCGAGAAGCCTTCTCCCCGCCGCGCCCCTCGCAAGAGCCGCAGCAGGACGGCTAGCGAATAGTGTGAGCAGGCAAAAAGACTCGGGCACGGAAGACTCCACAGCGAGTCTTCTGGGCTCGAGGCCTCGCTCGCGGTTCCGCCGGGGCCGCATCCTGATGCACAGCTTCTACGAGCGCGAGACCGAGATCGTCGCGCGAGAGATGCTCGGTACCGTCCTCGAATGCGAGACGGACAACGGAATCGCCAGCGGAATCATCGTCGAGACCGAGGCGTATCTCGGCGAGCACGACCTCGCCTGCCACGCTGCCGTCGGACGCACAGCGCGGACCGAGCACCTCTACGGACCGCCCGGCATCGCGTACGTCTATTTCATCTACGGTATGTACTGGTGCTTCAACGCCGTCACGCGCTCGGAGGGATTGCCGAGTGCGGTGCTGGTTCGCGCGCTGGAGCCGCTCGATGGGATCGCGCTGATGCACAAGCGCCGCCCGCATATCAGTCACACCGCCGATCTCACCAACGGGCCGGGAAAACTGTGCACCGCTCTCGGCATCACCGGTGCGATGAACGGAAAGGGCCTGCACCGGAAGCCACTGGTTATCCGCGAGGGAGAGCGCGTCGCCGACGACGACGTCGATGTCACGACCCGCGTCGGGATCACGCGCTCCGCCGACTGGCCGCTGCGGTGGATCGTTCGCGGGAATCGCTACGTGTCGAAAGGTAGGGTGTCGGGGTAGGATCAACTACAACTGAGAAAACTCAGAACTGCCAGGCTGCCTGCTGCCCGCTTGAAGCTGCCCGCCACCAGCCTCACTACGTCGGGACGTTACCGGCGTGGGTCAGGGCAAAGGCAACTGCCTCTGCCATCACGCCAGTTCGTGGCGTCCCGACGTTTGCGGCTCGCCGCAGGAAGCTTTCAGCTGGAAGCGGGCAGCCTGGCAGTTCTCAGTTGCAGTTGCAGTAAAAAAGAACGGCCCCCGAAGGGGCCGTTCGTCCGATCGCCAGGTGCGCCAATAGCTGCTAATCCCGGTCGATGGAGCTACCGAAGTTGATGCGGATTCCGAACTCGAAGAAGTTGAGCACGCTCCTGAACAGGAACGTGTTGTTGCTCGGGACCAGCGTTTCCTGGGCGAAGATCGCCGCGCGCTTGGTCTGAATCTGCACACCCGCCATACCAATTGCCGAGCTGCGACTGCGCTCGTTCTCGACCTCGTCGAGGAATGCATTGGTTGGGAAAGTGTTCGCGCTGTCGACGAAGACCCGCGCATCGCCTAGTACGGCGATCATGAATCCGACACCGGCGTAAGGAGTGATTCCGCCAAAGTGCTTGGGAAATCCGAGGGCCGCGAGCGTAATGCGTCGCATGTCGTTGACGCGAACGGTGCGCTGGCCGGTACTGGAGGTTGCGTCGAAGAATTCGAGATCGCGCTCGAAAACGGATTGGTTAGCCGATACGTAAAGGCCGCCCCTCGTCCTCGTGATGACCCAGTCTACGCCGAGATCGACCGTCGACGTGTTGCCGTGGCCGGGCACCGAGAAGGTGTTGACCCCGGACTTGAATCCCCAGAACCACGAGTTGTCGAAGTTCTTCATCTCCTGCGCGTTCGCGCTCGCGGAAACGACGATCGTTGCGACCAGTGCCACAGCGACTGCTCTGAGCTTCTGCATTAAGGCGTCCTCTAGATTATGCCTAGCTTCGTCCCGACGGTCTTGAAGGCCGAGATGGCCTGGTCCAGATCGTCGCGTGAATGGGCAGCGCTGAGCTGACAGCGCACACGCGCCTGCCCTTGGGGAACGACCGGAAAGCCGAATCCCGTCACAAAGACGCCTTCATCCAGCAACATGTCACTCATTTTGATGGCGGTGGCCGTCTCCCCGACAATTATAGGGACGATTGGGGTCTCGCCAGGCAATGGCTTGAAGCCCGCTTCGGCGATTGCGCCGCGGAAGTACCTGGTGTTGTCGCGAAGCGTTTTCACCAGCTCTGGATGGTGCTCCAGCTGCTGAATTGCCCCGAGAGCGCTGGCCGCCACCGTCGGCGGAAGGGCGTTGGAGAAGAGCTGAGGACGCGATCTTTGGGTCAGCATGTCGCATAGCGACGCTGGCCCCGCCACGAACCCGCCGGCCGCACCGCCCAGGGCCTTACCGAGCGTCGACGTGATGATGTCCACCTCGCCGAGCACGTCGAAATGCTCGGCGGTGCCGCGCCCGTTCGCTCCGAGGACGCCCGTCCCGTGCGAATCGTCGACCGCCACAATCGCGTCGTAGTCCTCAGCCAGCTGAAGGATCTCCGGCAGCTTGGCGATGCTCCCTTCCATCGAGAAGACGCCGTCGGTCCAGATGATCCGGCGCCGCGCGCCCTTCGCGCTCTC